>JAPUKM010000183.1 GCA_027295645.1 Chloroflexota bacterium
CCGTCATCGACTCTTTCCGTATCCCGGACCTGCGGGCCCGTATCCTGTTTACCCTGGGCATCATGGTGCTGTTCCGATTCCTGGCCCATGTGCCGGTGGTCAGCATTGACGCCGCAGCCATGCGGGACATCTTTGAACAGAACCAGCTGTTGGGATTCCTGAACCTGTTCAGCGGTGGTGGCCTCCAGAATATGAGCATCGTTGCCCTGGGCGTGTATCCGTACATCACCGCCTCTATTGTCATGCAACTGCTCACCCCTGTGGTCCCTAAGCTTCAGGCATTGGCCAAGGAGGGAGAGGCTGGACGGCAGCGCATGAACCAGATCACCCACTGGCTGACGGTGCCCATTGCCATAGCCCAGGGCTACGGCCAGCTCACCCTCATCCAGCGCCTCGGAGGCCTCCAAGCTGGCGCCTTCTCCGGCAGCCTGGGGACGGACAGCCTCGGCATGATAGTCTCCATGGCCGCAGGGACCATCTTCCTGGTGTGGCTGGGTGAGTTGATCACCGAGAAAGGTATCGGCAACGGCATCTCCATCATCATCTTTACCGGTATCGTGGCCAATTTCCCATCGATGCTGGGCCAGGGCTTTCTGGAGCGCAACAACCTGACTGGCCTGCTCCTTCTGATCGGCCTGGGCATCCTTATCGTGTACCTGATCGTCATGTTCACCGAGGCCCAGCGGCGAATCCCCGTCCAGTATGGGCGTAGCGTGTTCAGAGGAGGACGGATGTACAGGCAGGCGGGGACCACCTATCTGCCCCTGCGGGTGAACTCCGCGGGTATGATCCCGCTGATCTTCGCCTTCTCCATCATGATTCTTCCCGCAACGGTGGCCAGCTACTTTGCCGAACCGGGCGCCACCTCCTTCATGGGGCGGATCTTCAACTTCTTCGCCACCTCCTTCTCTCCCGATAAGTTGATCTACTGGGTGTTCACCTTCATTCTGGTGGTGGCCTTCACCTTCTTCTACACCCTGGTCACCTTCCAGCAACAGAACCTGGCGGAGAACCTGCAGCGGAACGGCGGATTTATCCCCGGCATCCGCCCTGGCAAGCCAACCTCCGACTATCTGACCCGGGTCATCATCCGGCTCACCGTGGGTGGCGCCATTTTCCTTGGCATTGTGGCCATCCTCCCTTACTTTGCCACGGAGATCACGGATATCCGGGCCATCCAGCTCAGCGGCGCCAGCCTGCTGATCATGGTGGGTGTGGCGTTGGATACTATGCGTCAGTTGGAATCACAGCTCCTGATGCGGAACTATGAGGGATTCCTGAAATGAACCTGCCGGAGGTCTCATGCGCATCATCCTTCTAGGGCTGGTAGGTGCGGGCAAGGGCACCCAGGCCCAGATGCTTGCGCAACACATGGGGATAGCCCACGTGGCCTCCGGCGATCTGTTCCGGCAACATCAGGAGCAGGGCACGGAGCTGGGCCTTCTGGTCAAGCAGTATATGGAAAAGGGTGATCTGGTCCCGGACGACGTGACCATCAGAATGATCATGGACCGCATTGAACGGGAGGATTGCCGACAGGGGTTTATCCTGGACGGCTTCCCCAGGACTATGGAGCAGGCCACCGCCCTGGACCGGGCCCTGGGTGACCAGGGCGTGGACTGTGTCGTGAACATCCGCGTGAGCCAGGAGGAGCTGGTGCGGCGACTTAGGGGGCGGCTCATCTGCCGCCAGTGTCAGACGCCGTACCACCAGACGAACCTGCCGCCGAAGGTGGAGGGCCGCTGTGATAAGTGCGGAGGCGAGCTGTATCAGCGGGCCGACGACAAGCCGGACGTTGTGCAACGGCGTATCCAGGTACAGCAGGGACTCCTGGCCGCACTCCTTGACCTCTACTCGAAGCAGGGGAAGCTTGCCGAGGTGGACGGAGAGCGGGAGATCGAGAAGGTATCTGAACAGCTTCTGGAGGCCGTCTCACAGTGCAGCCCGGTATAGGGGCTTTTCAAGCCCTATACAATTCGAGAGTACAATACTAAAGAGATAGCGATGAACCTGAGCCTGACCCTGAACGATACCCCGAGTCTAAGCGGGGGCATAACAATCAAGTCGCCGCAGGAGCTCGACTCCATGCGTCAGGCGGGCCAAGTAGTCGCCGAGACTATAGCGATGCTCGTACGCTCTGTTGAGCGGGGAATGAGGACAAAGGATTTAGACGTTATAGCCAGCCAGCATATAGCCCGCTTGGGAGCAAAGCCCTCTTTCAAGGGATATCGTGGCTTCCCGGCAACCATCTGCACCTCGATAAACGAGCAGATCGTTCACGGTATACCCGGCAACCGGGTGATTCAGGATGGCGATATCGTGAGTATGGACGTTGGCGCAATAGTAGACGGCTACCATGCTGATAGCGCAGTCACCGTTAGCGTCGGCAACGTTACGCCGGCGGCGCAGCGGCTCGTAACGGCCACCAGGACATCCCTGGAGAAGGGCATCCGGCAGGCGCGGGCCGGCAACCGTGTCGGCGACATCTCCCAGGCGGTGCAGGAATACGCCGAGTCTCTAGGCTACGGTGTGGTCCGGGAGTATGTGGGACATGGTATAGGACGCGCGCTTCATGAGGAGCCCTCCGTGCCCAATTTCGGTGAGCCGGGCAAGGGCCATCTCCTGCGCACGGGTATGGTTATTGCCATTGAGCCCATGCTGAACATAGGCGGATGGGGGACACGGTCGCTTACGGACAAATGGACGGTGGTGACGGCTGACGGCTCCCTCTCCGCACACTTTGAGCACACGGTGGCCATCCAGGAGGACGGCCCCGAGGTGCTCACTGCGGTACAATAGTGTTTTGCGAGCAGGCAGAAGAGGAGACTAGTGGCTAAGAAAGAGGCCATAGAGGTTGAAGGCACCGTGGTAGAGGCGCTGCCCAACGCCATGTTTCGCGTTGAGTTGGCCAACGGCCACAAGGTGCTCGCTCACGTGGGTGGCAAGATGCGGTTGCATTTCATCCGAGTGCTCCCGGGAGACCGGGTGCTGGTGGAGCTGTCGCCCTACGACCTGACCCGCGGCAGAGTCACCTTCCGGTTCCGCTAGGAGAATGTCACTATGAAGGTCAGAGGGTCGGTTAAACCGTTATGCAACAAGTGCAAGGTGGTCCGTCGCCACAGAGTGCTCCGGGTGGTGTGTGAGAATCCGAAGCACAAACAGCGGCAGGGGTAGCCTGTAGCTGCAGATATTTCTGACGGGAGAATGAGATGGCAAGATTAGCTGGCGTGGATATCCCCGACAACAAACGGGTGGAGGTGGCGCTGCGAAAGATCTACGGAATTGGACCGACTGTGGCGCTTAAGGTTGTCGAGCAGGCGGGGCTAACCGAGAATCCCAGGGTCAAGGACCTATCGGAGGCGGAGTTGGGCCGTATCCGGGAGATCATTGACAGGGACTACAAGACGGAGGGTGACTTGCGCCGGGAGGTGACGGGGAACATCCGACGCCTTATCGACATCGGCAGCTACCGTGGGATACGGCATCGCCGGGGACTGCCGCTTCGTGGGCAGCGTACCAAAACCAACGCCAGATCCAAGCGCGGCACCAGACAGACCGTAGCAGGACGCCGCCGGCAGGCAGCCAGGAAGTAATAAGGAGCACCATGGCGCGATCAAAGACGAAACCGCGACGACGGGAGCGTAAGTCCGTACCCAAGGGACGGGCCTACATCCAGTCCACGTTCAATAACACGCTGATCACCCTCACCGACCCGGAGGGCAACGTTATCGCATCCGGGAGCGGTGGGACCATGGGCTTCAAGGGTGCCCGCAAGGGAACGGCCTTCGCCGCTCAGCGGGCCGCGGAGACCACCGCCCGGAAGGGGATGGACAACGGTCTGAGACAGGTGGATGTGTATATCAAGGGGCCAGGCACCGGAAGGGAAGCGGCGATACGTTCGCTGCAAGCGGCGGGAATCAAGGTGACCAGTATCCGAGACGTCACCCCCATTCCCCATAACGGCTGCCGTCCGCCCAAAAAGAGGAGGGTGTGAAGGCCGCCGCATCACCAGCTTGAGGCCGCGGGCCTTCAGGAGAAACTATGGCAAGAAATACTGGTCCTACATGCCGGCTCTGCCGACGAGTCGGAGAGAAGTTGTTCCTCAAAGGAGATCGGTGCTTCACACCAATGTGCGCTGTGGACCGTCGCCGTCAGCCACCGGGAGAGCGGCACCTGCGCCGTCCACGGGTATCTGACCGAGGGATCCAACTCAAGGAGAAGCAGAAGGCAAGGTTCACGTACGGCGTCCTGGAGCGTCAGTTCAGACGGTACTTTGAACGGGCGCAGAACAGCCCGGGCGCTACCGGTGATGCGCTGCTACAGTTTCTGGAGCGCCGCCTGGACAACGTGGTCTTCCGCCTGGATATTGCGGAGTCACGCGCCCAGGCCCGACAGCTGGTGAACCACGGGCACATCACCATTGGCGGACGCAAGGTCTCCATCCCTTCATATCAGGTAAAGGAGGGGGAGGCCATCGGCTGGAAGGAGAGCAGCCAGGCACGGGAGTTCTCCAAGGCGCTGGCGGCCTCCATGCCGAGGAAATCGGTGCCGACCTGGCTGACCATCGATACGAAGGACCTGATAGGGCAGGTAAACCACCTGCCCCAGCCGGATGAGATCGACAACACCATAGATACCCGAATGATCGTGGAATACTACTCCAAGTAGAGGTTGACCGTTGCAAGAGTTAAACATTGGGATGAACGTTGGTTTGGAGATAGCCCCTCCAAAGGTTGAAGAGCCTCGACCGCAGATCACGCCGGTTGATGTCACGGACGAGTACGGCAAGTTTACCGTCGAGCCGCTGGAACGCGGCTATGGGATGACCCTGGGCAACTCCCTGCGAAGGGTGCTGCTGAACTCCATTCGCGGAACCGCTGTCACCTGGGTCAAGATAGACGGCGTCATGCACGAATACTCGACTATTCCGCGCGTCAAAGAGGATGTGACGGACATGCTGGTTAGCTTCAAGGCCATCCGCCTTCGCTCGCTGGCCGACCGGCCCGGCAAGATGAGGCTGGAGGTGTCTGGAGAGGGATGGGTGACCGCCGGGGACATCAAGGTCTCTTCGGATTTCGAGATCGTTAACCCGGAGCTGCACCTGGCTACCCTGGACTCTCCGGAGGCCCGGCTTTCGGTGGAGTTCAATGTGGAGCAGGGCAAGGGGTACGTGCCCGCCTCTCAGGCCAACGGCCTGCCCATTGGCGTGCTGCCCGTGGACGCTATCTACAGCCCCGTCCGCCGGGTGAACTACCGGGTGGAGCGCGCAAGGGTGGGACAGATCACCGACTATGAGCGTTTGGTGCTGGAGATCTGGACTGACTTGTCTGCCACGCCCATGGAGGTGCTCCCACAGGCCGCTCAAATTCTGGTGGACCACTTCTTCCTCTTCGCTAACGTGGGGAAGGTCGGCGAGGCCATGGGCGAGGAGCCCTCGCTGGCCCTCTCGCTGCCCGCGGAGGTGTACAACACCTCGGTGGAACGGCTGGAGCTCTCCGCCAGGACCCTCAACTCTCTCAAACGGGCCCACATCAATAAGGTGGGCGAGGTCCTGGAGCAGGGCCGCTCGAACCTCCTGAAGATCCGGAACTTCGGCGACAAGTCTCTGGAGGAGCTGTACGGCCGCCTGGATGAGCTGGGATTCCTGCCTCAAGAGGAGCCCGATGACCAGGAACCCCCGGAGGGTGAGGAGCATACGGCGGATGGAGAAGACCCGGAGCCGGTGGCGGCCCCTGAGAAGGAAGAGGAGCCCCAGGAATGAGACACCAGGTCTCGGGAAGACATCTGAACCGCTCCACAGGCCACCGCTTGGCGCTGTACAGGAACCTGGTCAAGGACCTTCTGCGTCATGAGCGTATCCAGACCACCCAGGCCAAAGCCAAGGAGGCCAAGAGCCTGGCCGATAAGATCATCACCCACGGCAAAAAGGGTACCTTGAGCCACCGACGTCTGGCCCTGGCCTTTGTCAACGACAAGGATGTCATTGATAAGGTGTTCGGCGAGCTGAGCGAGAGGTACGCCGAGCGCTCCGGGGGCTACACTCGGGTGTTAAAGCTGGGGCCGCGCCAGGGAGATGGGGCGCCCATGGCTATCCTGGAACTGGTGGAGTAAGGAGCGGTCTTGAATTCCCCTACCAAAAGAGTCGGCATGGTTGTGGAGTACGACGGTACCAGCTACTGCGGGTTCCAGCTCCAGGCCCACGCCCCCACTATTCAGGCGGAGCTGGAACGGGCGGTCTCCCAGCTTACGGGCATGCCCGCGCGGGTGCACGGAGCCAGCAGGACCGACAGTGGGACCCATGCCACAGGACAGGTAGTGGCCCTTTCCACTGAATCTCATCTGCCCATCCAGACCTTTGTCAGCGGTATGAACGCCCACCTGTCTCGGGATATCACCGTTCGAGAGGCCTATCAGGTGAGCCCGGAGTTTGAACCCCGCCGTCACGCCACCAGCCGCATCTACAGATACACCATCCTGAACCGTCCTGCCCGCTCGCCCGTCTGGGAGCGGTGGGCGTATCACGTACTGGAGCACCTGGACACCGAGAAGATGGGTGCGGCCCTTCGCCTGCTCCATGGGACTCATGACTTTGCTGCCTTTGCAGGGCGTGTACCCGCCGGGAAGAGCACCGTGCGGCGAATGGTTGATACCCGGGTATGGAGAGAGGATGAAAGGGTGCTGGTAGAGATGGAGGCCAATGCCTTCCTCCCCGGACAGGTGCGCCGTATGGTGGGTGCACTGCTTCAGGTGGGAAAGGGTAGGCTTCCGCCGGAGGCGCTCCGGGCCATGCTGGAGGAGCAGAGCACCCACAAGTCGGATTTTGCCGCCCCTGCCAAAGGGCTATGCCTGATGCGCATAAACTACAAGGACTTCCCTCCACAATGAAACTGAAACGAGCGAAAACCTATAGCGCCAAACCCTCTGAGGTGGAGACCGCCTGGCACATCTTTGATGCTTCGAGCAAACCCCTGGGCCGTCTGGCGGTGGAGGTGGCCCGTATCCTCCAAGGCAAGCACAAGCCTATCTACACGCCGCATATTCTGACCGGCGACTTTGTCATTGTGGTCAACGCCTCCCAGACGGTGACCACCGGACAGAAGACGGAACAGAAGATGTACTATCGCCACAGCGGCTACCATGGAGGGCTGACGACGACTCCGCTCAAGGTGATGCTGGACAAGCACCCCGAGCGGGTCATCCGCAGCGCCGTGGCGGGAATGCTGCCCAAAAACCTGCTAGCCAAGCGCATGCTGCGACGGCTGAAGGTGTATGGTGGCCCAGACCACCCGCACGAGGCCCAGATCAAGGGAGCAGCGGCACAGCCAGAGGCCAGTACAACGTCACCACAAAAGTCGGAGGCATAGATGACCCAGGCGCAGCACTACTACTACGGCACCGGGAAGCGCAAAACGTCCATTGCCAAGGTCCGGCTGTACACCGAGCCTGGGAACGTGGTGGTCAACGGAAAGCCCCTGGAGGAGGCCTTCCCCTGGAAGGGGTGGCAGGTCATAGTCAATCTGCCGCTAGAGGTGACGGAGACCCTGGGCAAGTACTCGGTAAGCGCCCAGGTGTACGGCGGCGGCTTCAGCAGCCAGGCAGGAGCCGTCCGACACGGCATCTCCCGCGCCCTGGCGGTGCTGGACGAGAATCTGAAGCCTCTCCTCCGAAAACACGGTCTGCTCACTCGTGACGCCAGGATCAAGGAGAGCAAGAAGTACGGACTGAAGCGGGCACGCAAGGCGGAGCAGTACAGCAAACGCTAGCACAGGCATCGAGAGGGTAAGCACCACGGAACCAGGGGGGAATAATGGCATACATAGACCCGGTCACTGCGTCACCGAGTAACTACAAAACGCTCATGGAGAATGAGCAGGTGAGGGTCCTGGAGATGACCTTGAAGGCGGGAGAGAGCGACCAGGTGCATTCGCACCCGTCCGAGACCGTCTATTTCGTCAAGGGCGGCAAGGTCAAGATACATCTCCCGGATGGTGGAGTCGCGGACGCGGACATACCTGATGGACACGTGATGTGGCATGAGGAATGGACCCACCGGGTGGAGAACGTCGGCTCTTCAGACGTGCACGCCATCATCGTCGAAGCCAAGTGACAGAGAACCGCCACGCTACTGAGCCAAAGAGCGCCCTGCTGGTAGCAGGGCGCTCTTTCATACTGCTGATGCCGGCTACCCCTCCGCCAGCCGCCCCTTCAGGTAGTCGATTGGGGACACCGGAACCGGGTCCACCTGGTTGAGGATCCCCAGGTAGTAGCTCACGAAGTCGCCCAGCAGCACGGTTGTCAGCAGGTGGGCCAACGGGGTGTCACCCACGCCATCCAGCTGCCGGTGGGCGACCCCCTCCCGTAGAAGCAGCTCCTCCGTGACCTGGTAGCGCAGGGATGTGCGCCGGTGCAGGAGATGGGAGTGCAGCAGCACGACATAGGCACGTTCCATGACCTCGGCAGGCAGCGAGTAGCCGACCACCGCGTTATGGTTCAGCTCCGGCATTGATTCGTAAAAGGCCCACACCTTGCTGTTCTCGTTGAGCTGCGTCTTCCAACGATGAGCAGCCCCGCTTAGGAACTCCGCGCCGTACACCACTGGGAGCCTGCCGTGCATGGCGGTGGCCACCGTCTTGGCCAGGTTCTGCGCCTTGGAAGCCTCCGGGCCCAGGGCGGATACCATCTGATAAAGGAGTTGGACGGTCGTTTGAAGCTCAGCCTCTTTGTTCTCCAGAAGGCCAATCTTGCACAGCAGAGCCAGGAGCATCCCAAAGCTGTAGCCCACAGCCGACCGCGGCTCTCCCTCGTAGTCGATTCTGAGCAGGGGTATCCCGTGGGCCGCGGCCTCTCTGGCCAGCGTGCCACCGCTGGTCATCGCCAGCAGAAGCGCGCCACGCTCCCGGGCCTGGTGGTACGCGGAGAGCGTCTCCTCCGTGTCTCCAGAGTAGCTTGAGGCGATGACCAGGGTCTCCGGGCCTATCCAGGCAGGCAGCGTGTAGTCCCGGACCACGTGAACCGGTACGGCAGCCTCCAGCTCGGCCAGCCCGGCCAGTAGCTCTCCGCCCATGGCCGAGCCTCCCATACCAACCACCACCACCGAGCGGGCATCTGAGAAGGCCTCGGGAAGCTCCACAGCCGAGCCCTGCTCCCAGGCCGTCAGATACAGCTGTGGCACGGAGATAATGCGACCCCTCAAGTCAGACGGGTCCCACCTTCGATAGGTCTCGGGGTTGTCAAGATCCGACATTACACCCCCACCAGAGCCCGGACTTCCTCCAAGATGCGATGCACCCGTTCCGGGCTTTCCGCCTCCGAGTAGATGCGGAGAAGCGGCTCGGTGCCGGAGAAGCGTACCAGCGCCCAAGCGCCGCCCTCCAGATGAAGCCGGGTACCATCCACCTCGTCGCGGTCAGTGACGGGCACGCCCGCCAGGGTATCCGGCCGTTGCGAGGCGACCCGCTCCTGGATCTCAGCGCGACGGTCGGAGGCAAAGGAAACGTCAATACGGTCATAGTAGTGAGGGCCGACCCTGCTGAACAGGTGGTCCAGCAGCTCCGACGGCGATTTTCCCGTCTTCACCATCATGTCCAGGAAATACAGCCCACTGAGGATGCCGTCGCGCTCCGGAATATGGCCCTTGAAGCTGTAGCCGCCGCTCTCCTCACCCCCGGCCAGAGCGTCCCTCTCCGTCATCACGGGGCCGATGTACTTGAACCCCACCGGGGTCTCGTACACGGGTATGTCGAATAGCTCCCCCAGACGATAGATCATGCTGCTCATAGTCACGGACTTGACCAGAGGGCCTTTCTGGCCCCGTACCTCAAGGAAGTAGAGGGCCAGAAGGGCAAAAACCTGCAGTGTTGAGATGTACTGCCCCTTCTCGTCAACTATCCCGAGCCGGTCGGCGTCGCCGTCCAGGGCGATGCCGACATGCGCCCCTTGAGCGGCCACGCACTCCGAGAGGGCCGTAAGGTTGTGGGCCACCGGCTCCGGCTGCGCCATGCCGGGGAAGGAGGGGTTCCTCTCCCCGTGAAGCTCGGTGAGCGGGAGCGCGCCGCCCTCCAGAAGTCGCGGCAGGTAGCCCGCCCCCGCACCGTACATAGCGTCCACCACAACACTCAGGCCGCTGTCGCGGATAGCCGGAATGTCCACAAGCGTACCGAGATGGGCCATGTAGGGCGGCGCGGGGTCGATCTCTGTGAGGAGCCCCCGCTCACGGGCCTGGGCAAGGGGAATCCTGGCGACCTGGGACTTGAGGGCAACGGCGATCTCCCCCTCCAGGGCCTCCACCACCTCCGGCGAGGCGCTGCCCCCGTAGTCCGGCTTGTACTTGAAGCCGTTCCACTGAGGCGGGTTGTGGCTTGCGGTGATAACAACGCCGCCACCCGCTCCGAGATGGACAATGTTGTAGCTTACCACGGGGGTCGGAGCAGGCATGTCACACAGGAAGGTGGGGATACCGGCGGCCGTGGTCACCTGGGCCACCTCCGCGGCGAAATCCTCAGAGGCGAACCGCGTGTCGTAGCCCACGACCAGTCCACGGGAGGCCATCCCGCTCTTCTGAAGATAGGTGGCCACGCCCCGGGCACAGGCACGGACGTTGTCGGCGGTGAAGTCCCACCCGATAATGGCCCGCCAACCGTCGGTGCCGAAGCGGATCCCTGCCATATGCGCTACCCCCAGCGGCCTCAGGCGATACCGGCGCCGGCCCGCAGGAGCGCGGCCTTGTCGGTCCGCTCCCAGGGTACGTCCAGGTCCTCACGGCCGAAGTGTCCGTAGGCGGCGGTCTGCCTGTAGATGGGCTTTCGCAGTCCCATACTATTGATGATGGCCCCCGGGCGCAGGTCAAAATGGCTGCTGATGAGACCCACGATCACATCGTCGTCCACAGCGCCGGTGCCAAAGGTCTCGATGCTGACGGAGGTCGGGTGGGCCACCCCGATGGCGTAGGAGAGCTGCACCTCCACCCGCTCGGCCAGCCCGGCGGCCACCACGTTCTTGGCGACGTAGCGGGCGGCATAGGAGCTGGATCGGTCCACCTTGGTGGGGTCCTTTCCGGAGAAGGCCCCGCCTCCGTGGCGGGCGGCACCACCATAGGTGTCCACAATGATCTTTCGGCCGGTCAGGCCGGCGTCCGCGTGGGGGCCGCCCAGCTCGAATTTGCCCGACGGGTTGATGTAATACTTCGTGTCTGAGTCCACCAGCCCTCCCGGCAGTGTGGGCTCCACCACATGCCTCTGAATGTCCTTCTGAAGCTGCTCCTGGGTGACTTCAGGGCTGTGCTGGGCGCTCACGACCACGGTGTGGACCCGCTTGGGAGCCCCGTACGCGTACTCCACAGTGACCTGAGACTTGCCGTCCGGGCGCAGGTACGGAAGCAGCCCCTCTTTTCGGACAATGCTCAGCCGCTTGCACAGGGCGTGTGCCAGGGAGATCGGCAGCGGCATCAGCTCGGGCGTCTCCGTGCAGGCGAAGCCGACCATCATGCCCTGGTCACCGGCACCCAGCTCCTCTGCTTCATCGCTGGATGGGGAGCTATCGCGTGTCTCCAGAGAGCGGCCCACGGCCTCAGAGATATCCTTTGATTGCTCCTTCACGGATACGATAACACCACAGGTATTGTAGTCGATGCCGTACGCGGCATTGGTATAGCCGATGCTTTTGACGGTGTCACGCACGATCTGGGGGATGTCCACATAGGTGTTGGTCGTGATCTCACCCATGACCACAACCAGCCCCGTGGTCACCGCAGTCTCACAGGCGACCCTGCCTCCGGGATCCTTGGCCAGAATGGCGTCCAGAATGGCATCGGAGACCTGGTCACACAGCTTGTCGGGATGCCCCTCAGTCACCGACTCCGAGGTCAGCAGGTACTGGGGCGACTGCGTGAAGGTGTTGGTCATTGGAAGCTCCTCCTCGTATTCCTGAGTGATTGCCTACGTGCCACTCTCCCACGTAGCCAGGTATTTCTCCTGCTCCGGTGTCAGCTTGTCGATGGTGACCCCCAGCGAGTCCAGCTTCAGACGCGCGATCTCCTGGTCCAGCTGCTTGGGCACCGGGTGGACATCCGGTATGAGGTTGCGTCCCTCCTTGGCCAGGTACTCCAGAGAGAGGGCCTGGTTGGCGAAGCTCATATCCATGACGCTGGAGGGATGGCCCTCCGCTGCCGCCAGGTTGATGAGGCGGCCCTCGCCCAGAAGGTAGATACGCCGGTTGTCCTTCAGCGTGTACTCCTCCACATATTGACGGACCGTGCGCTTGGATACGGCCATCTTCTCCAGGGCGGGTATGTTGATCTCGACGTTGAAGTGGCCGCTGTTGCACACGATGGCGCCGTCCTTCATCTCCCGCAGGTGCTGCTCATCGATGGCGGACAGCCCCCCCGTGACGGTGACAAAGATATCCCCCTCCGCGGCGGCCTGGGCCATGGTCATCACCTCAAAGCCGTCCATGATCGCCTCCAGGGAGGGCAGCGGGTCCACCTCTGTGACGATAACGTGGGCGCCCATGCCCTTGGCGCGCATGGCGATACCACGACCGCACCAGCCGTATCCGGCCACCACCATCCTTTTGCCGGCCAGCAGCACGTTGGTGGCACGGATGATGCCGTCCAGGGTGCTCTGGCCTGTGCCGTACCTGTTGTCGAAGAAGTGCTTGGTGTCCGCATCGTTGACAGCGACAATGGGATAACGGAGCTTACCCTCACGGGCCATGGCCTGAAGGCGAACGATGCCGGTTGTGGTCTCCTCTGTACCGCCCAGAATGTCGCCAATGAGGTCCTGGCGCTCCTTGTGGATCGTGGATACCAGGTCTGCGCCGTCGTCCAGGGTAACCTGCGGACAGCTGTCCAGGGCGGCGTGGATGTGGCGATAGTAGGTCTCGTTGTCCTCACCCTTGATGGCGAAGGTGGGGATGCCGTACTCCGCCACCAGCGCCGCGGCGACATCGTCCTGCGTGCTCAGAGGATTACTGGCGCACAGGACGATGTCGGCTCCCCCGTCCTTGATGGCCAGGGCCAGATTCGCTGTCTCGGTGGTCACATGGAGGCAGGCCGCTACGCGCATACCTGCCAGGGGGCGCTCCTTGGCGAACCGCTCGCGGATCAGCCGTATCACCGGCATCTCCCTGGCGGCCCACTCGATACGGAGGATACCCTCCTGGGTCAGGGCGGTATCCTTCACGTCTCCTACTATGCCTGTAGCAGCCAACGATGTCTCCTTTCTCACACTCCTGGGCCTGTCCAAACCCAGGCTCCTGCTCTACCTACGATCAGGCCTGACCCTCCGCTACTCCTTGCTTGAGGGGGCGGACGGTTTATCTGCTGGCTTCGCTGCCTTGGAGGAGGTCTCGGTTTTACTGCTCTTCCGGGCCGCTGGGCTCTTCGTCGTTTTGGGAGCCTTCTCCTCCGCGGAGGCACGCTTGCTCTTGCGCGCAGGGGCTGCCGGAGCCTCAGCAGCGGGCGCTGCCGTTGCTGCGGCTTTACGAGTCCGCCGCGCAGGGGCTGCCGGAGCCTCAGCAGCGGGCGCTGCCGTTGC
>JAPUKM010000184.1 GCA_027295645.1 Chloroflexota bacterium
CGATCCCTGGGGAATCAAGGTGTCCATGGTGGAAGTGAAACATGTCGATCTGCCCGCCGAAATGCAGCGTGCCATGGCACGCCAGGCGGAGGCGGAGCGCGAAAAACGGGCCAAGATCATCCACGCGGAGGGGGAATTCCAGGCCTCGAGGCAGCTCAGCAATGCTGCGGAAGCGTTCGCCAAAAACCCGATCACGCTTCAGCTGAGGTACCTGCAGACGCTGACTGAGATCTCTTCAGAAAGCAACTCCACGGTGATCTTCCCGGTACCCATCGATATCTTTGCTGCGTTCACCAAGAAGAGCTCCTGAAGCTGTAGTGGTCCACCGAATCTTGTGGTCTCAACGCCGCCCGTAGCTCATTCCCCAGCAAGCGTTTATCTTCCTTCTGGACGGCTCGCTCCCGCATTTCTTCCGGACGCTAATCATGCCGAGACTGGCGCAGTATCACAACATCCCTCTACGGAAGGGCGGGCCAGACGCCTGGATGCACCGCAACCTTCAGAGAGCTATCGTGTTAATCGGTGGACTCGATGAAGAGGATGCCGTGAAGGTATTGGAGCAGGAGGGAGTGTAAGAAACAAATGATCTATAAAGTGACGGCAAAATTTCTTGATAGTAAAGCAGGAGAGTTTTTCCAAAAACTGAAGGACGGGAGCATCCAGAACCAAAAGCCTGATGGTCCCGAGATGGTTGACTCGATGCGTCGAGCCTATATTCAAGAATCGGGGCTGATTATGTGGTCAGAACTTTGCTATTGTAATCCACCCTTAGCTCATGAAAGGTCCACAGTCCTTGATAATTATTTCACTGGAATAGTTACTGAGTCGATTGACGGCTACGAAGAGTATGAGGGCGATTCGTTTTGGAATTATCTCGTTGATAAGAGTAAGTAGAAACAACATTAGCACCCCGGACTACACTATCCGACCTGGAAGAGGAAGAGGTACTGCCATGACTGACACGAATAAACTGGTGGAAAAACTGGAACACGAGATAGTCGCCCTCCGCTCCGCTGTCGATGACGCTTACCAACGCGGCCTGGCTGAGCGGAAGGAGATGGACCCACCTGGTACAGAAGCTATCTGCCCGAAGTGCCGGGGGCCTATTGAAGCGCGAAAGAAGAACCGAACGGAGAGATGAACGAAGACGACGCGGTGAAGATAGTGGAGCAGGAAGGCGTGTAGACAAAGAAAACACCCGGCAGCCAGGGAGAGTGAGCTACCGGGCGCTCTTCAGTTTCCAGAGATAAAATCGCTCACGGCACTCGACGATCTATCATCTAGAGTCGGACCTCCATGCCGCTCCCATTTCATTCCACCTCAGCAAAGTTGGCGTGCACGAGCATCCACTTTCCACCCTGTTTCGTGTAGACGCGGGTTGACTTGGAGGTGAAGGGCTCGACCTTGCCACTCTCGTCTTTTCTGGAGCCGCTGAAGTTATAGGTGAGGATGGCAACCTCACCATAAACTTGTACCTTTGGGTTGGCCATCTCCGCTGCCACGAGGCTGATTTTGCTGCCTACCGCTGCGCTGAGCCGAATGGCTTCCTTGCCTTCCAGCCGGGTGGGAGAGTCTCGATTAAACTCCGTGTAATCGTCAGCCAGGATCTTTGACGCAGCCGTGGTATCTTGCTTAATCGCGGCGGCCCACTGCGCTTTGGTTAATTTGATCAGTTCCTCAGCAACATCATGGGAATCAGCCTGGGCAAACGACACCACGCTCAGAACAGCCACAGCCATGATCACAATCAATGATTTGGGTCGCATCAGATTTCCCCTTTCTTGCAGGAGGCGTTCAGTTTGAACTCGAACTTCCGGTTTGACTGTGAGGACTCGGAGTGGGGTTCAGGTGGAGGACGCACATGCAGAGGCTGCTCTGTGCGGTGGTTCTTTCTCGGTCTGGGCGTTACCCTGACCACGGGAACTCCCTTCAGCCGGTAGACCTGGCGATAGGTGGTGCTGGAAAAGTAATCCCTAGGTACGCCGATCCCAACCGAAAGTCAATAGTGGCGCGGGTTTCGGCATCTGTCGCTCAGAGGCATCCCGTCCCCCGACGCTACCCAATCCTCTGTTCACCTCCCCCTAGGCTCTCACGCCCTTCGGGCGTATCAGACATCCGGGAAGGGGGCTACGCGGCTCACCCTGCCGCTCCCACCCCCAAGCCAAACCCACCAGAGGAAAACCACAGTGCCACAGTGGCGGTTCGCTCGCTCCGCCCCCCTCCCCGATGGTCCCACCCCCCACAGACCTCCCCAAAGCAGACCATCCACGCTGTGACCCAGACCCAATGGCTGACCGCACTCCGCTCGGTTGATCATGTACGCCTACACTGCTATAATATCCTTGTGTCTACACTCTATTTCTTGCGTAGAAGAGGTAGCAATAAATTGTACGCCTACATTCGCCGTACCGTCCGCGTGGGAGGCACGACCCGGACCGAGTACCTGATGTACCTGGGAGCCACGGACGATCCCAGGTATCCCAAGAAACTGGCGGCGGCGAAAAGGAGGTTCCCAGATCTGAGAACGCGCCGGAGGCGGCGCAGGAGGAAGGAGGTCTAGTAATGGGAAGCGTGTACAGAGAGACGAGGACCAAACGCTGGTACGTGTCGTACTTGTTCGAGGGCAGACTGCACCGCCGTGCGGTCAGCGACTACAAGGGAATCGCGAAGACGGTGCTGAGGCGGATCGAGAACGAGATCGCCAACGCCCAGCACGACCCGAAGCGGTTCATCGCTGAATTGCGGGGCCATGCGCCCGGTGAGATGACTTTCGGGAAACTGGTCGAGAGTTTCCTCGCCACGTATCGTTCGCGCAAGAACACCGACTACTATCGCATGGCGGCCAGATCGTGGCTCCAATTTCTAGGACCGGATACCCCGCTCCAGGAGGTAACGGTGTTGCGGGTCCAGGAGTACCGGAACTGGCTCCAGACCACCCATGGGCCGAGCACGGTGAGGAAGGCCCTGGTTTCGTTGTCCACACTCTACGGCTGGGCGATGGGGGTCGGCCTCGCCAGCGCCAACCCAGCCAATCCCAAGAAGGTCAAACGGCCTCCCGAGCCGAAGAGCAGGAACCGCGCCCTGACCGACGAGGAGTACACGCGGCTGCTGGAAGTCTCGCCAAACTGGCTGGCCGCCATCATCCAGTGGGCCTGCGCTACAGGTCTCGATCTCGGTGTGGTGGCCCGGTTGCGCTGGTCGGACCTCACTTTCAGCTTGGACCCCCGGGACCGAGTCGTCTCGGGCCGCTTCAAGGTCATCCGGCCTAAGACTGCGGGGGCGGCCTCGCCAGAAGCTCAACCAGGACGCCCTGGAGGCCCTGAATCAGGCGAGAAGGGTGCGCCATGCATCGGAGGATGTGGTCTTCCTAGGCGAGGCTGGTCGACCGATAGCTACCCTCACCCTTGGGCGCTGGAT
>JAPUKM010000185.1 GCA_027295645.1 Chloroflexota bacterium
GGGGGGTGTAAAGATGAAATCTAGCTTGGTGCGCCAGCCATACGGTGCCCACACATATAGCGATGGGCCGTTGTCCACACCAGGACGTTCCAACAATTACCCTTTGGGACATCTCCGCACGTAAGGCCTGTGTGAGGCCTCACAACGTATAAGCGATAGGCGCCGACCACGCCGGCCAATTCGTAACGTAACGTGCGTGGCCTTATAATCTCACTGGCGAGTCGCATTCAGGAGGTTCAGCATGAAGTGGACTCCACTCATCGGGCCTACGGCTTTCTTCGTTGTATCACTTGTCGGCTTTGTTTGGGGAGTAGGAGCGATCGTCAATGACGGCTGGTGCCCAGGTAGTGCCGAGGGCGGATGCACATCTCTGGCTGCCCTTTTGGCGGCGGCCGGATTCATGGTTCTCTGGGTGTCTGCGGACCGCATCTTATTGGTATTTGGATTACGGCCGGAGAATATCACTATGGCAAGATCGATTATGCGATGGGCAATTGGTAAGCTCAAGAAGAATTCCGAGCCCCCAGAATGACCCTGGCTATATCTGCCGTGAGCGTGTAGGCGTCCGAACAATCCTCCTTTGGGCACTCCCTGGGCGTAAGACGTTGTGTGAGATCCCGCACACATAGCACTGCCAGATGGCCCAGGGGGAAGAAGGCCAAAAAGAACCGCTGGTGGTTCTTTGGTTGAGCTGGCATCACGTAGGAATCTGCATGATTGTGCCTACCAGCCTAGATTGGATAGGAACCCGGGGGGCCTATTGTTTGGACCCAAGTTCGCTCCAAACCGGTGCGAATCGGGGAACGAACCAGGCGACAGACAAGAGCCACACAGCTACAACGGCGAGCTACAGTTTGTTGCTCTTGGCCACGGTACACCCTTGGTCCCCACCGCTCGAATCGTATCGTCGCACAATTGCGGTTGGTATTATGTATTTGCAATTATATGAGGTGATATTGCTGACACGAATCGCCGGGATCAAAACTTGGGTGCGATAGAGGGACACTCGTAGGCAGCGGCTACGGAGCCACGGCCACAAAGAGCCCGTACCCAAGGTTGCCCGCGCTCACCTGGGCCTCCGCGGCACCCAGCAGGCGTTGAGCGGTTGTCAGGCCGGCATCGGGAAGGTCCAGCGCCCCCATGGCTGAGGCCATGCGGGCCAGCAGGAGCTTCCCCTGGAGCTCCTTGAGCATATCGGCCACGGCCCAGGAGTGTTCCTCCGCGACGACGCTGCCGACATCCAACGCCTCCAGAAGCCCGGCGTACCCCTCCCGAGAGAGCGCCCCGCCGATGCACGCCACCTGTCCAGCGACGCCCTGGAGCTCCTCCGGAAGGTCTCCCCGGAGCGTCACGTCGGTGATGCCAAGCCTTCCCTTGGCGGCGAGCACCCGGCGCATCTCCTGAAGGGGGGTGACCTTGTCGGGAAAGGTGGAGAGCACGCACTCGCAGATAACGGCGTCGAACGCCCCATCGGCGAAGTCCAGCGCCTCGGCCTCCCCGGAGCGGAAGGTCGCCCTCTCCGCAAGCCCGGCATCCACGGCGGCGCGGCTGGCCTCCTCCAGGTTCCGCTCGCCGAAGTCTATCCCCACCACACGACAGCCCCACTCCCGCGCCAGCAGAAGCGCCGAAGCGCCACGGCCACACCCAACGTCCAGCACCCTATCGTCCGGGCCAAGCCTCATCCGCTCGGCCAGCATACGCGTGAGTCGCTCACCCCCCGGGTGGAAGGAGTCGCCCACCAGCAGGCGCACGGCATCGCTCTGGTAGAAGTCGGCGCAGCAGGCCCTGGCCAGCTGCGCCGACAGCGTCTCCTGCGTCACGACCGCAGCCGCCGTCCCGCGAGCTGCGTCCGCACCTGCTCCCGGTAGCCCACGGTGTTGTAGGCGCAGAATGGGATCATGCGGCCGTCCGGTGTGAGCACCCCCACGCAGCACTTCATGAGCTGCTTCACGTCCAGCGTATAGGCGTCCATATAGGCCTTGACCATAATCATAAAGACGTGCTTCTTCAGCTTCTGGATGTCGGCGTTGTCCAGGAAATCGCACCCGGCGCAGCCGAACCGCTCCGCCGTCGCCGTGGAGCCGGGGACCGCCGCCGCGCTCCACAGCCCCTCAAGGGCCCGCTTCACGTCCATCGACAGGTCGGGGAGCGTCCGGTTGGTGATATAGTCCAGGTAGTCGTCCACGTTGAGCACCCTGGGAAGCGGCGTCACCACATCCTGGTCCACGTAGGCGTAGGTCACGGAGCTACAGGTGGGGAAGCAGCATGGCACGGGTACGAAGTCGTCCTTGACGAAGACGCCGTCCGTCTGGGCCTCTATCCCCCGGATCACCTCCGGAATGGTGACCCTGTCCATCGGATCGAACTCCTCGTGCCGGCCTACGTGGGTCACCGGCTGGAAGTTCACGCCACGGACGGCGGGATGCTCCAGCCCGAAGCGCACGATGGCGCCGACCTCGTGCTCGTTGACCCCCCGCTCGATGGCCGGGACCAGGATCACATCCAGGTCGGCCTCCGCCAGACGTTCAAGGGCCCGCAGCTTCGTCTCAAACAGCGGCTCGCCTCTGAGGATCTCATAGGTCCGGTCCTCCAGCCCATCAAACTGGAGGAAGATGGAGGGCCGCACCTCCGCCAGCTCCTCCATGAACCGGTCGTCTTTGGCGATGCGTACCCCATTGGTGTTCAGCATGACGTGGGGAATGCCCCGGTCCTTGGCGGCCCGCAGCATATCCAGGATCTGCGGGTGGATGGTGGGCTCGCCGCCACTGAACTGGACCACCTCCGGCTGGGCCTCCAGTTCCACGAACCGGTCCAGCATGCCCTCCGCCTCCTGGAGCGTCAGGTTGTATCCCTTACCCGCGTTGGCGAAGCAGGTGGGACAGGAGAGGTTGCACGCCGTGTTCACCTCAATAAGGGCCAGGCAGGTGTGCTGCTTGTGCTCCGGACACAGGCCGCAGTCCAGAGGGCAGCCATCCTTCACCTCGGTGCTGTACTCCAGGGGAGGGGTGCCGGGCTTGTTGTACTTCTGGGAGGAGACATACGCCTCGGCGTCGTCGTAGATGAGCGCCTCCATCCAGCCGTGCTCCGGGCACCGCTTGCGCATGTACACCCGGCCTGCTCTGAGGTTCACCTGGGCATCGATGACCCGCTTGCAGTCGGGGCAGATGCTCCGGGTCAGCGCATAGAAGATGGAGTCGTCGGTGGATGAATGGGCGCTCGCGGCCTGGGCCTGTACATCTCTCATAATCGAACAGCCTTTCCGTGTCGGTCCGCTACAACGGACTCATGCCAAGAACACCCGCAAAACGGAGCACCCATAGAGCGATGGAAGCTATCGTAGACAGCCCGAGGACGATTCGTGCGCGGCGCTGCCACACCATCTCGCCGCCGTGGGTCAGTTGCAAATACCAGCCACGCCCCAAGGCCATCACCGTCAACGCCAGCAAGGGATAGGTCAGCACCCGCAACGCGGGGGCCACAGCGAGCCCGGCTCCCGTAGCTCCGAGAAGACCAAGCGCGCCCGGTATTATTCATCACCAGGGCAACGGCGAGAGCGTTCCCAGCGGAGCCAGTAGCCACTCAATATGAAGGAGCTTCCTCATTTTTTGACGACCTCCTCCTGTTTACTTGGGCAGAGTGTATCAGCATACGAGCAGAAGACGCAGCAATCGCCCTCCCTGGCCGCAGCACACTCTTGCAGTTGACACAATCGTAGAAGAACTGGCCGGCATATCCGCCTCCTGGACGCACCCGCACTGGGGACACGTGAGCCTGGCGCTGGTGATGATCTCCATGGCTTCCACCTGTTACCTTCTACCGTGCTGAAGCGCCCTCTTCCCGGACTCTACGCCGTCCCCGACTCCCTGATGATCTCCTGAACAAAGGATCTCATACGCGACTCGTCCAGGAGCCCCTGGTGCGACCTCTGTACCTTGCCATCGGCGGTGAAGAACACCGTCGTCGGCATCGCCACCACACCGTATTGCACTACCGGCCCACGGTCGAGCGCCCGCGCCGTCGGGTAGGTGATCCCCAGCTCTCGCAGGAGGTCCCTGGCAGACTGGTTGGAGCCGAGGTTCATAAACGGCCCCACGTCCAGACCCAGCAGGATGAACTCCTCGCCGTACTGCTCGTGCACCGCCTGGAACCCCGGCATCTCCGCGCGACAGGGCGGGCAGAGCCCCGCCCAGAAGTTTAGCACCACCGGCTTCCCCTGACCCAGGACCTCCGAGAAGCTCAGCTCGCTTCCGCCGAGGACATCCTCACCCTGGTAGACAACGAACTCGAAATCGCTGGCGAACGACTTACTCAGCTCGCTGGCCACCAGAGCGACGATGACACCAACCACCAGGACCACGATCCCCCAGGTCATCAGCGTCGACCTGTTGAACCGGGAGCGCCCGGCGGACCTGCGCCGCTGCGCCCTGCTCCGCTGCCGGACGGTCGCCGTACCGGCAGCCTCCTGCCCATGTTCCCGGGACCCGCTTCGATTTCGCTGGCGCTTCTTCGGCAAGGCCTGGCCCTCCTTGTCAACTCGAGACCACTTGGGAATCTATATTTATAGAGAGAAGAACTTCTGGTTAGATGCCGAAGCGGCCCGTGGGATACACCACTCCAGGATTCACCCAAGCGCCCACTGTCATTCTGAGCCCTTTCCTATGTCATTCTGAGGAGCGCAGCGACGAAGAA
>JAPUKM010000186.1 GCA_027295645.1 Chloroflexota bacterium
ATCCCAGATATCCGCTATAGCCCTATACCCCTTTCCTTTGGAGGTCGGCGTTCTCGGCGCCGGCGTGGTGGAACTCATCGGCCGAGCCCTTACCATAGTGCCTTCCGATTCCCGTGACGCAGGCCACCTCCAAGCCAGGTATGGCAACGCCCTTGGCCTGTTGCAAGGGGATTACGAAGGCGCACAGGCCGCTTTCCAACGATGCCTGGAGACGGCCCAACGAATGGGAGACGCATCCTTGGAAATGGGAACCCTGGCGGCGGCGGCCGGAGTTGACTGGTTTCACCTCCACTGGCAAGAGGCCATGGAGAAAAGTACCAAAGCCATAGAATTGGGGAAACAACTTGATGAGCCGGTCCACCAGTGGGTTGCCCACCTCTGGGCGGTGAACTCGCTAACCGCCCTCGGCAGAACAGAGGAAGTCCGGCAACGGGCGGAAGCTATTCTGTCGGTGGCTGAAAGTTTGCGCCACCGAAATGAAGTTGCACTGGCCTATGCGCTAAATGGCAGGATATCTCATCTTACGGGGGATTGGGAGGCCGCCCGGGAGTTTGTGGACAGTGGCCTGGCTTTGTCCCCCAGGCATACGCAAGCTCTCGCAGTCCGCATAATTGTGGAGTATGACTCCGGCAACAACAGCCAGGGGGAAGAATACCTAGAACAGTTGATAGAGTCAGTCCGGTCGACGGCTCCTGGCCCCAACCTTCCCCGGGCGTATTTGTCCCAGGTTGTCCCAACCGTTGCCCACATCACCGGAACGCCGCCAGTTCGGGAAAACATGGATTCCGATAGCCGGGCCATCCTATCATCGCCTTCGGCCACGCCGTTCGCCGCCATGTTGGCCCGGTTGGGCCTGGCTATGACTGCGGTGACCAGGGACGACCGGGACCTGGCCTCGGAACAATACGCGGCGCTAATGGCCCTCCAGGGTACCGCCTTCGTGACCTCCATCGATCGTCTGCTGGGACTCCTTGCCAGGACCATGGGCCGGATGGAAGATGCCATGGCGCACTTCGACGACGCCCTAGCCTTTTGCCAACAGGCAGGATACCGGCCTGAGACGGCATGGACCTCCTTCCATTACGCCGAGACGATTCTCGGAGGCGCTGACGGGGAAGGGCCCTTACAGGAAGGACGCCCTAAGGCTATGGCGCTGCTGGATGATGCTTTGGCTATCTCCCGTGAATTGAGTATGCTCCCTCTGTTGGAGCGCGTGCTGGCCCGGCGCGAACTCCTCTCGGCCTAGCTACCCGGCTGTTTGACTCCCCCAAGGATCGCCGGGCACCAATAGGAGGTACCGTATGGCGGTAACCAGGTTAGACTTGACCTCCGAGCCTTTCGAAGGGGGCCGGAGTTTCGGTACCACCGGCCCATATGAGCTGTTGGAGGGTACCGCCTATTTCGCCTTGGACCCGGAGCTTGCCCTCAACCAGGTCATCACCGATCTGGATCTGGCGCCCCGGTCCGGGGACGGCAGGGTCCATTTCTCCTCCGACTTTAATTTGCTACGGCCCCGGGACCCCGCCCAGGGGAACCGGACTCTCTTGATGGACATTCCAAACCGTGGCCGCACCACAGTCTTTCGGTTGAACCACAAACCGCCACCAAGATCTCGGACAGCCCGCCCAGATGCCGGGGATGGGTGGATCCTAAGGCAGGGATACACCATCGCCTGGTGTGGTTGGCAGCACGACGTAATTGGAAATGGTGAGTATTTGGGAATCAATGCGCCGGAAGCCCTGATCGAGGGCAAGCCTGTTTCAGGTCCAGTGTCTTGCAAATTGCAGCCCAACTCTCCCACTCAGGTCATGATGCTCTCGGACCGAGGCCACCGAACATATCCCACCCTTGATGTAAACGACCCTGAGGCAAAATTGGTTGTGCGCCAGGATCCTTGGACAGCGGGGCAGGTGGTCCCCAGGGAGGATTGGAGCTTTAGCCGTCTGGACGGGGATGCCCAAGTGCAGGACCCCAATTGGATCTACTACCCAGACGGATTCCAGGCTGGCCAATGCTACGAGGTAGTGTACACAGCCGTGGGAGCGCCCCTTTCCGGCATAGGGCTGGCCGGAACCCGGGATATCGCCTCGTTTCTTAGGCACTCGTCTCAATTGGACGGCAATCCCAGCGCTGGCACCGTTGATTTCACACTTGGCTTCGGAGTATCCCAGGGTGGCACCTTCTTACGCCAGATGTTGTACCTGGGCCTATGTGAAGATGAGGAAGGAAGACTGGTATTTGATGGCATACTGTCCGAAATAGCAGGCGCCAGGAGGGGCGCAGCCAACTGGAGGTTTGGGCAGCCGTCCTATGTCGGGCCTCCGGTGCCGGGAAACATATTTCCCTATGCCGGCAATCCTCAGATGGACCCCACAACCGGCAAGACCGACGGCCTCCAAATGCGGGCGCCCGCCTCAGGCAAACTCCCCAAGATCATATACGCCAATTCGTCAGCGGAATACTGGGTGCTTCAGGGCGCGCTGATTCACACGGACTTGGCCACTGGAGGGGATGCAGAAACGCCGGAAAACGAGCGAATTTACCACCTCGCGGGGAACCAGCACGGAGGCGGTTTTCCCTTGCCTCTCACTGACACCACCAGCTACCCGGAGAATAACAGAGCCCTCTACCTCTATAACTCCCTGAACTACCAATCACTTATACGCGCAGCCGTGGCAAATCTTGCATCATGGGTGAGGGAAGGGCGGACCCCACCCCCTAGCAAGCACCCCAGAACAGCGGATGGCACGGCGGTGCCTCGTGAAGTGACACTCCAGCGTCTGGAGCTGATACCCGGCGTGCGGAGACCGGAACCATTGCCTCCTGTGGGTAGCTTCGATTTCGGCCAGGGGACCACGCCTTGGTGTGCTACCAAACTCCAGCCGGATTTCCTGGGAGCGTATCCAGATTTGGTGCCTGCAGTGGACAGCGATGGCAACGACTTGGGGGGCATTAGACTCCCTGACCTTGAGGTGCCCCTGGCCACCTACACGGGTTGGAACGCCCGCCACGCGGATATCGGAGGAGAAGGCCAACCCTTGGTGCTGGCCGGGGCCACCCTCCCCTTCCCGGTCACCGCTGCGGCGCGCCAGGCCAAAGGCGACCCGAGGCCATCTATCGAAGAACGTTACGCGTCCAAGGATGCGTTTTTGGCAGAGATACGCAGTGCAGCGGTGGAGCTGGTGCGGCAGGGCTACATGCTGGAAGAAGACGTGGAGCCCACTGTGTCTGGTTCTGCGGCTCGCTACGAGGAGTTTACCAGCCGAGGTTGATTCGCCCGATTAGGCGGCGACCTGACCTGACATTCCTGTGCGCTCAAGAGGTCCGCCTGATGAAAGGACAGGAACCTAGTGGCGGGCGCATAATCAAAAACGGTTCCGCATCGACCTGCGGTTAGAACCTCTGGATGAGTTCGGCAACCGATGCGGAATCACCGCCTTCGAAGAGCCTTACTCCAGCGAGGTGCGACCACACCGAGCAAGTGCCCTTCAGTTAGGCTATATACAATCCGCTGGAACCGGCTAAACGCTTTGATCCCAAGGCCCTTTCGCCCCACTTGCTTCAGAGGGGAAGGAGAGTCCTCGGACTTTCCTTCTTTTTTGGCCCACCCTTTCCCTTTGTTGTCTCGTTCACCGGCCCGGGCTAGTCGGTTCCCGCAAGAGCCGACCGAGTGGTAACGTCTCCACCAGCTTGTGACTCGAATAATCGGTCCTTAATTTACGCTCGGCGGGGGACCCCGATGGTCCGACGCTCATGGCTGCCCGGAACCCGGCAGGTTAGGACAGGTCGGACG
>JAPUKM010000187.1 GCA_027295645.1 Chloroflexota bacterium
GGCGAGGGCGCACCGGTGTGAAAGAAGAGGAGCAGGCTGCCCAGGACAAAGCAAATGATGGCTCCAACCCCCAGGACGCCGAAGCCGGCAACGTAATACTCCAGCGTTGCCAGGGCCACCGCCAGGAGGATGAGCACCACCCCCGCCCAGTTGACCGGAAGGTTCCCGAAGGTGACAAAGGCCAGGACCAGCAGGATGATTCCCACCAGGCCCGGCACGATGAGCCCGGGGTTCAACAGCTCTACAAAGATACCCAGGCCGCCCAGGGAGAGGAGCAGGAAAGAGATGTTGGGATCCGAGAGGAACTGAAGGAACCGTTCGACCAGGCTCATATCGAAGCCCTCGATCTCCACATCCCGAGTGTTCAGAACGACCACACCGGCGGGGGTCACCGCCTCCCTGCCGTGGAGCTGCGTCAGGAGATCGTCCAGGTCGTCGGCGATGAAGTCCACCATGTTGAGCTCCACCGCCTCCTGGGCGGAGTAGGAGGTGGCCTCCAGTACGGTCTCCTCCAGCGTGTCGCTGTTGCGGCCCCGCTCATCGGCGATGCTCCGCATCAATGCCGCGGCGTCGTTGGTCACCTTGTCCTTGATCGTTTCCCCCAGCTCTTCGCCGCCCGAGCCCACGGGGCTGGCCGCTCCGATGTTGGTTCCGGGGGCCATGACGGCGAAGTTGGCGGCGGCGGTGATGAATGTCCCCGCCGATGCCGCGAAGGCTCCGCGCGGTGAGACGTACACGGCGGTGGGGACCTCCGCGTTCAGCAGGTGCTCGACGATCTTCCGGGTGGAGCTGAGCAGGCCGCCCGGGGTATCGAGGTGTATCAGGACAAGCTCGGCATCCCGCTCTTCGCCACGCTCGATCGCGCGCTCGATGAAACGCTCGACGACGGGGGTGATGATGCCGTCAACCTCAAGGGACAGGACGTGCCGGTCCTGGCCCTGGGCCGTGACCGTGCCAATCAGCCCTCCGGCCATGGCCAGGAGAGAGAACGCTATGATAACCCGATGTACCATACGTACGTACGTCATATCAGGGTCCTGCCATCGACATTCATGATACCATGTGCCCTGGACTTTTAGATTGTTGACGAAAGCCACCGCCCCGCTCAGGAGCATCACCAACAACCCTACCCCGCCCACATGCCGGAAGCGCGCGGCGGGGGTTGCCGGATAGCACCGCTGTGTCAGCAGCGCTAGCAGCCTTCATCTTCATCCTCGCGGGGGCAGCCGTTGCCCTGTCCAGCACCCGTATCGTCCGATACGGAGAGGTGGTGGCGGAGAGAACGCGGCTGGGGCAGCTCTGGGTCGGCGCGACGATGATAGCGGCGGTGACCTCGTTTCCCGAGCTGGCCACCGATATCACCGCGGCGGTAATCGGTGCCCCCGACCTAGCGGCGGGCGACCTCTTTGGCAGCAGCCTGGCCAATATGCTCATCTTCGCCGCCCTGAGCATCTGGTTTGCCCGGCTGTGGAGAGGTCACAGCATCAGTACGGTGGAGTGGATCACCTGGGCCGTCGCCCTGCTGGTGACGACGGAGGCGATGCTCTTCATTCTGTTCGATATGGGTCCGCAGATACTGGCCGTGGGCTCCGGCGGCATTCTCATCACCGTGAGCTACCTGGTGGGAGCGCGCATCATCTTCCAGCGCAGCGCCGCCTCCGGCCAGGAGATGTTCATGGAGGGCCAGGCAGCGGCGGTGGTTGCCGGCGACCACCCGGCGAGACCGGTCCTGCCCATCTTGTCGCTCCAGCAGGCCCTCGTCCGCTTTGCCGGCTGGTCCGCCGTGGTCCTGATCGCCGCCCCGCTGCTGGCCGGGGCCGCGGAGGAGCTGGCGGAGGTCACTGGACTTGGGGACACCTTCTTCGGCGTCATCGGGCTTGCGGTCATCACCTCACTCCCGGAGCTGGTCGCCTCCATCGCGGCCTTTCGGAGGGGCCTGCCCTCGATGGTCCTGGGTAATCTGCTGGGAAGCAATGGGCTGAATATGCTCATCATCCTGGCGGTGGATATCTTCTTCACCGAGGGCCCGTTTCTCCAGAGCATTATCGAGACGCACGCACTCGCCGCGCTGGAGGGTATCGTGATGATGGTCGCGGTGATGGGCGGAGTGCTGCTGCTGTCGCGCTCCAGAGAGGCGCTGGGGAGGGCCGTCCTTGGGGCAGCCGCGCTTTTCTACGTTGCGTCCATGCTCTCCATCTACGCACGTACCGCGTAGAGGCGGAGTAGAATGGGCCGCTGAGAACCGTTTTTACCGGATTTTCGTATTATCCCAGATACATGCAGTGGATACTTCCCCCTCAGCAAAAGGAGCGACGATGTTTTCTCGACAATGGATGCTTGGTGGAATTGCCGCAGCGGCCATTCTTGTTGGGTGTAGCGAGTCGTCTACGGCAACCCCTCCACCAACCGAGGCTATCTCTACACAGCCAGCGTCTACTCCAACGGCCACAGTCGAAGCCCCCGATGACGGAGGCTCGACCATCCAGGCGAACATTCAGAACTTCACACTGGAGGATCTCACCGTGCAGGTGGGCGATACTGTGGTCTGGACGCAACAGGACGGCGTCTCACACACAACGACCTCCGGCACGCCGGGGAGCTTGGACGGCGTCTGGGACAGCGGCACGCTCCAACAGGGGGAATCCTTCAGCGTTACCCTCACCGAGGCGGGCACATTCCCCTACTTCTGCGCTATTCATCCTCGCTCCATGACAGCCACCGTCACGGTGACCGAGAGGGATTCCGCCGCTCCCAGTCCGACACAGACGCCCATGCCTACGCCTTCTGTGACTCCAACTCCCGGAGCCACAGCGGCACTCCCACCTGAAGCGGCACCTGCCACCACTGTCAGACTCTTCATTCCTAGCGACGATAACCTGCAATTGATGAATCTTTGGATTGCCTTGGGCGCCGGGCATTTCGAGGAGCAGGGTCTGGACGTACAACTCGTGTTGCCGCCCGCTGAGGGCGGCGGAGGTGGTGGGGGAGGAGGAGGAGGTGGTGGTGGTGGCGGCGGCGGTGGTACCCCACCCGTGCTGGGGGCTCCGGCAGACGTAGCGGTGATGGCCCGGCCCAGGTATCTGCGCCTGATCGGGCAAGAGGAGCCCGTACTCGTCTTCGCCAACCTGCTAGAGAACGACCCCATCAACCTGGTAGTGCGAAGAGAGGTGGCAGAAGAACTCGGTCTGTCTGCCGACATGCCTCTCGCAGAGCGGCTAAATGCCATCCGAGGCCTGAGAGTCGGCGTTGCTCCCGGGCCGCCCGTTCGGCTGCGGGTGCTCTTCGAATCGGTGGGTTTGGATGCCGACAGCGACATCGAGATGGTGATCATACCTGGAGACGAACAGAATCAGGCTTACGAAGAGGGACTCGTTGATGCGCTGTATGCGCATACTCCCTTTCTGGAGAGGGCTCTGGTGGAGCAAGGGGCGGTGATGATCGTGAATCAGTCTGCTGGGGAGGTTCCCGAGTTGGGGCCGGGTCTCCAACACGCGCTCGTAACGACCCGAGACTACGCCAACGCGAATCCCGAGGTCTTAGTGGCCCTGGCCAAGGCCCTGCATCGTGCACAGCAACTCGTACACGCGGACCTGCAGGCAGCTGCCGATGCGATACGTGGCTCCGGGGTCACCTTACTAGCACCCCAAGGGCTGGAAACTATCGTCGCCATCTACGAACCGGCCATACCCCAGACTCCTGAAGTTTCGGTCGAAGCCGTGTTGAAGGAGTTGGCACTGTTTCCCGCCCACCAAACTCCGCCGGATTTGAGCGGAATCGACCTCACGAAGTATGTCGAGCCGAGGTTCGCTCAGCAGGCAATCAGTGAGTCTCCACCGACTCCGAGTGCGACGGCGGCAGCCACGCCCACGGCCATCGCCACCCCAGTTCCCACGGCATCACCCACCGCTACAGCAACGACAGCACCACCGATCCAAGGCGAGACGATTCAGGCCACTATTCAGAACTTCCGCCACCCGAATCTCACCGTGCGGGTCGGCGATACCATCGTCTGGACACAGCGGGATAGCACCACGCACACGACGACGTCCGGTCTTCCGACGGTCCCCGACGGCATCTGGGACAGCGCATTCCTCAACAACAGCCAGACGTTCAGCCTTACCCTCACCGAGGTCGGTACGTTCCCCTACTACTGCACCATCCATCCATCCATGAGGGCCACCGTCACCGTGATCGAGGCGGGCTCCTCTGACACCTCCTCCTCTCCTCCGGAGGCGACACCAGGCTCCAGCGGAGATGACTCAGGCAGCGGAGACTACGAGTATTAGCCCTGGGAAACGGAGATAGAGGACGGCGCTACTTCGACGGCAGTAGCAGCGGCGGCAACACCCGCTGGAGCCACGCCGTCAGGTCCGCCAGTACTGCCGGTGTGATCTCGTGGGCCATGACATATTCGTGGTGCTCGGGCGTATAGCCCTCGGCCTCAAGCAGGGCCAGCGATCTCTGGGCGCGCCCATCCATGAGGAACGGGTCCTCCGTGCCGTGGGCGACGAAGATGGGCTGAGTGCGCTGCTCAGGTAGGCGGTCCCTGATCTCGTCCATGTCCCCGACACCGCTGCTGAGGGCAAATAGGCCCGCAAACGTGTCGGGCCTGGGGAGGCCCAACCTCATGGTCACGCCCCCACCCTGGGAGAAGCCGCCGAGAGCGACCCTTCCGGGGGATACGCTGTACTGCTCCATCACCTCATCGAAGAAGGCCAGCAGCATCTCATCGATGCGTTGGGCTTCTTCCGGCGTCCTCTGCTCGCCGATGGCTCCCCACCCATACCCCATAACGCCGGCCCCGATGGGAACGGGCACCGGGGCATTGGGGCATGCGTACACGTACCCGGTCCGGTGAATGGCCGGTGCCAGGCCCGCCAGGTCTGCCATGTTCGCTCCGTAGCCGTGGAGAAGGATGATCATGGGGTAGCGGACCCCCTCCTGGTAGCCGTCCGGGTGGACCACTATGTATGGGAGGCTCTTGCCTTCATGCTGCTGTGTTTCCATTGTCGGCTAGCTCCTTGGCCTGTACTGGAGCGCCTCCGCCAGGTGCGCCACGCCTATCGTTTCGACGCCGGCCAGGTCGGCGATGGTGCGCGACAGCTTCAGCACGCGGTGGAAGGCTCTCGCCGAGAGGGTGAGCCGTTCCATCGCCGCCTTAAGCAGTCCCTTGGAGGAGTCCTCCAGTGCACAGAAGCGCCAGACCTCCTGCGGCCCCATGTCCGCGTTGCTGGTCAGGTCCAGCTCCTTGAAGCGACGCTGCTGTACTGTGCGTGCCGCCTCGACCCGGTGCCGCACCACTTCAGAGGTCTCCGCCGTCGGGTCCTCCACCAGCTTCTCATACTCCACACGCGGCACTTCGGCGAATATATCGAACCTGTCCAGCAGGGGCCCGCTGACCCGTTTCTGGTACCGGGTCACCATGCTGGGGGAGCAGGTACATTCCTTCTTGAGGTCGCCATAGTACCCGCACGAGCATGGATTCATAGCGCCCACCAGCATGAAGTTGGCGGGGAAGGTGACGCTCCCCTGAGGAAGTGCAACACAATCCACCTCTGGCCCTCAGACTGCCAGTTATTATAGAGCGGCGGTGAGCCTTGCAACAGGGGGCCCCGGACCAGACGCTATCGGCGAACCTGCGCGGGGTCTCGATCTGGATCCTGGCTGTCCTGCGCCCGTTTCCACGGAAACGCTTCCGGATTTGGTGTTCCGCTCACGTACCGTATGGTGGAGACTGGGGGGAGTGGAACTACACCGCAAACGCAAGCTGGCCGTACTCGTCGCGGCGTAGGGCTTAACTCAGGGCTCCTGAGAGTACAATGGTATAGGTATGCAACCCGCTTGGCGCTATATCCTCCACGCCGACATGGATGCCTTTTATACATCCGTTGAACAGAGGGACAACCCTGCGCTAAAAGGAAGACCTGTTGTCGTAGGTGGGGCTCCCGAGCAGCGGGGCGTCGTGGCTGCGGCTTCGTACGAGGCCCGAAAGTACGGAATCCACTCCGCCATGCCTATGGGTACCGCAATGGCCCGCTGTGCGGATCTGGTGAGGGTCTCCCCTCGGTTCCCCAGATATCACGAGGCTTCCCGGCAGTTCATGAAGATATTCCACAGCATTACACATTTAGTTGAGCCCCTCTCGCTCGACGAAGCGTATTTGGACATCAGCCACGCTGTATTAGACATGGCGGAAGTCGAGAGGACGGCTCGGCAACTCAAGGCGATGGTGAAGGTAGAGACGCATCTGGCGATGACTATTGGAGGCGGATCCTCCAAAACTGTGGCGAAGATTGCCTCTCAGGTCGCCAAACCGGATGGTCTGCTCACGATCAAACCAGGGGATGAACAAGACTTCCTTGGTCCACTCGACATTGGCATGCTCTGGGGCGTCGGGCCGGTAACAGTGATTACCCTTAAGGGTTACGGCATCCGGACCATTAGCGACCTCGGTGCGCGTGACGAGCAGTGGCTTGCAGGCGTTCTGGGCAAGAAAGGGGCGGAGCTACGGTCTGCGGCTCTGGGCCTTGATGATCGCCAGGTGACACCGCACCGTGAGACCAAGTCTGTAAGTGCAGAGACGACCCTTGCAACGGACGTGGCGGACGAAGCCGCCCTTAATCAGGAGCTAGCCCTACTGGCCAAACAGGTGGCTGAACGCTTAAATCGAGCTAAGCTTCGAGGAAAGACTGTTTCGATCAAACTCCGCCTGGCCGATTTCACGACCTTTACTCGACAGACAACGCTCATTAGCTCCGTCAGCGATGAAGCAGATATTTATCAAGCAGCGACCTCGCTGCTTGCCAAGGAAATCCTCCCAGATCGGCGGTTCCGATTGATTGGCGTTGGACTCAGCAACTTTCACGAAGTCTCTCAACTTCCATTGCTTTGAAGCCACGTTTGAGGCATTCCCCAACGGGCTTGCCACCGACTAGCCGTGGCAAGCCTCCCGCACCGCACCTGAAACGCAAGCTCCCAGTCCTGGTCGCGGCATAGGAACAGGAACGGCACCCGCCTGTCTCCTCAAACAGATCCCCTGACGTGCTCGTTCCCCATCGGCGACTGCTGGTCCCGAAATTTACATACTTTTTACATGCCCACAATACCTGGGTAACAGTCCTAAGGCATTCTGGTGTTATACCGCCAAGCCGAAAGGAGTAGTTCGATGAAAAAGTGGGCAGTATTGATAGCAACGCTGGTGGCGATGGTCATCCCGATGACGGCGCAAGGCATTGCCTTCGCCGACGACGGTGAGGAGGGACATGATGGGCCGAGCGTTAGGCCTCCAGTCCTCCTCGTTGATGCTCCCAGGTACGCGCAACCAAACGAAGAGGTTACGATTACCGTCTTCCGACTGGATAACAGAGGGCCGGTTGAGGACGCCGCTGTCTGGGCCATCAGGTCATCAAATGTCGAAGCGCTTAAGGCAGATCTCGCCTTGCTCAGGGAGGCGAGCGCTCCTCTTAGCGATGATGACTGGCAAGCCCTGGTCAGTACGCACGGCACGATTCTTGGCACAACCAACGGGAGTGGGGAGATCGCGCATGCCTTCGACGAGTCGGGCGGCTACATGCTAGTTGCACTCAAGGATGGCCATCACCCGGGCCGCACCGGCATCCGAATTATCCCTCCTCTCCTGGTCGTAGATGCCCCTAGATCCGCTCAGCCGGATGAAGAGGTTACGATCAGCGTCTCAAAGCGGAATGGAGGAGACTCGGTCAAGGACGCCGACGTCTGGGCCATTAACTCATCTGATGCTGAGGCCTTCAGGGCAGACCTCGCCCTGCTCAGGGAGGCAGGGACTCCCCTCAGTGACGACGACCGGCAGTCACTGGTCAGCACCCACGGTACCCTCCTTGGTGCGACCAACGGGAGTGGGCAACTGAAACATGCCTTTGACGACCCGGGCGGCTATATGCTGGTTGCGCTCAAGGAGGACCACCGCCCTGGCCGCACCGGTATCCGAATCATACGTCCGGTCATGCTCGTCGATGCCCCCAGATACGCTGAGCCTGGCGAAGAGATCACCATCGCTGTCTCTCAGCGGGACAACAGCGACCCGGTCAAGAACGCCGAAGTCTGGGCCATCGGCTCATCAGAGGCCGAAGCGTTCAGGGCAGATGTGGCAGTGCTCAGGGAAGCGGGCACACCCATCAGCGACGACGACCGGCAGATCCTAGTCAGCACTCACGGCACACTTCTTGGCACAACCAATGGCAGTGGACAGCTGAAGTATGCCTTTGACGACCCGGGCGGCTACATGTTGGTTGCACTCAAAGAGCACCATCGCCCCGGTCGAATCGGTATCCGTGTACTGCCAGAAAGCGAAGATTCGCAGCAGTAAGTTTTCTCAAAAGTGGCCGCGGCGGTAGTTCCAGCGGATTGCCCAGACAGTTCTTTTGAACCTCTGGGCAATCCGCCAAGCCACTGTATTGCTGTGATACAGTTGATGAGGCTCTACCACATGGGCAGATTTGCAAATCGCCGAAGGTTTCCAATGTCTAAAATTCTCGTCGTTGATGATGAGCCCAATATAATTCAGTTGGCAAGGCTGTATCTTGAACGTGATGGATACGACGTTGAAGCGGCCGAGACCGGTCAGGATGCCCTATCCAAATTTGTTTCCTTTGGTCCTGACATTATCATCCTCGACCTTATGCTTCCGGACATGGACGGGTTTGAAATCTGCCGTCAGATCCGCATGAAAAGCGATGTGCCGATCCTGATGCTCACGGCCCGCATTGAAGGAACCGATAGGGTCGTCGGACTTGAACTAGGGGCGGATGACTATCTTACCAAGCCCTTTGATCCAAGGGAGCTAGTTGCCAGGATCAGGGCTATCCTTCGCCGTTATCAGTCTGGACTAAAGCCGTCAGATACAATGGAGATCGGTCACTTGCGGATCGACACAGCCCGCCATGAAGTGACAGTAGAAGGAAAAGCTGTCCATCTTAGGACCAAGGAGTTCAGTTTGCTGGTCACTTTGGCTCAGAACCTGGGGATCGTAATGACTCGCGAACAGCTCTTGGAATTGGTGTGGGGCTTCGAATACTTCGGCGAGACTCGTACCGTTGACGTACATATAAACCATCTGAGGGTCAAAATAGCCGATTCAGGGGCGGCAATTGAGACTGTCCGAGGAATAGGCTACAAGATAAATACCGCTAGGAATGTTACATGACCCTGAGGGTACGCTTGGTCATCTCCTATGCGATCGTGCTGCTTTCGAGCCTCTCGGTTGTAACCGTCTTCGCCTACTTGCTTGTCGAGGACCATCGTGACGAGCTTGCTAGGGAGCGCCTAGAACAGGACGCTCGCCAAGTATTCGCTCAGATAAGGCCGCTGTTTCAAAGTGAGTCATCGCTGAATGAAATTGCACGAGCCTTCGACGAACAAGCAAGGCTCAATGATGTTTATCTGTTTCTTGGCAATGCCACCGGCGGCGTTGTCCGGCAGGCATCTCCTCAGGACTCTCAGGAGGCAAATGAGCTAACGCCTGAGGCTTTGCCCTTTGATCTGACTGGCACGATCGAAGGGAGACTTTCCATGCGGGAAGGTGGGACCCACCTCTACTTCGCGGTCTCAATAGCAAGATTTTTTCAATCCCGAAATCCTTTAAACATTGAAACTCTAGTCGTCTCGGTGCCTCGAGACGGAGTCTTCTCCATAGTATCGGACGTGGCCCCAGCCGTATTATGGGCGGGGCTGATCGGATTGGGCGTGTCGGTGCTGAGTGCCTTCTACCTGGCCCGCTCGGTGCACAAACCGATTCAGCGGCTCTCAGAAGCCACCGAGGCGATAGCCCGAGGCGATTATGATCACAAGATTCCAGAACTTGGCTCGAAAGAGCTTAGAGGACTGGGGGCTGGACTCAATCGGATGGCGGCGCAAGCAAAGTCATCGAACCAAAGGCTACGATTCTTTGTTGCCGATGTATCTCACCAACTGAGGAATCCCCTCACGTCGATTCGGGGATTTGCCCAGGCGATACTCGATGGCACAGCCAAAGACACTGAGACGGTACAAAGGGCAGCACAAACCATAGAAGAGGAGTCGATGCGAATGATGCGCCAGGTGGAACAGCTCCTTGAGTTGGCGCGCATGCAATCTGGCCAAGTTGACATGGCGCGCACACCGTTCGATGTTAATGAACTCTTGGAGCATTGTCATGAGATATTCGCGATTCACGAAAAAGAAAACCGGATACAAGTCAGGATTGAAATCGATCCGTTGCCTCCGGTAATTGGTGATATTGATCGCATGGAGCAAGTTTTCGTCAATTTAATCGACAAT
>JAPUKM010000188.1 GCA_027295645.1 Chloroflexota bacterium
ACGCCCCTCACCGGATGGGTCCTGGTAGCTTTCCAAAAACTCCAGCACCTCCTCTACGGGGACGCCGCTCGTCTCCATCTCCAGATACTTCTCAGAGAATTTGTTCCTCAAGGTGCGTCCCAACCCGCTGCCGCCGCGGCCGGCAAGCAGCTTGGCCATGTCTCGCTTGGGCCGAGCGCCCTCCTTCAACGCCTTCCTTCCCCAAACCACCGTCGCATTGTCACCGGCATCGAGGAAGGCCTGCTTCATATTCGGATGGAGGCGGCTCTCCTTGCTGGCCGCAAAGCGAGTCCCCATGGTGACCCCTTCAGCCCCAAGGGCGAAGGCGGCCACCAGACCGCGGGCGTCGGCGACACCTCCTCCCGCAATGACCGGAGTCTTCACCACACCGGCCACCTGAGGAAGCAGGGTCATAACAGGGATCTCATTGGCACCCTGGCTGTGACCACCCGCCTCGTATCCGCCTACGGCGATCACGTCCACCCCCGCCGCCTCGGCCTTTAGCGCATGCCTCAGCGATACAACGATGTGGATAGATTTGATCCCCGCCTCGTGCAGAATCGGGACGATATACTCCGGGCTACCCGCGGAGGTATACACCACGGGCATCCGCTCCTCCAACACAACCTGTAAGTAGGCTTCGCCGCGGGCCACATCGAAGTCATCCGTCCCCGGCCCGCCGCGAGTCCCAAAGTTCACACCAAAGGGTTTATCGGTAAGTTCTCGGGTCCTCCGTATCTTGGCGCGAAGGTTTGACGCGGACTCCTCAATACTCTTCGGAATTGTGTCGTTTCCCACATTCCCATCAAGGATGCCAAGCCCTCCCGCATTGCACACGGCAGCGATTAGCTCCGGGGTGGTCACCCAGTTCATGGGAGACTGGAGTATGGGGTATTCGATACCGAGAACGTCACAGACCCTGGTCTTAAACATCGCGTTCTCCCCCTTAACTGCGCCCCTGGGTATACGCTCAACCTCTGGGAACGCCACGTTGCAAGGCAGCGGCATTGTACACCGCCTCGTTTCGCGCCGCAAAGAGGTACGGGAGGACTCCGCAATGGCATCGGAGCAGGTGCGCGTGCTTGCGAACGGGAGAGGGATGCTGGCACAGCGCGAACACCCACCGGCCTTCACACAGCCAGGGAACTACGAACCAAAGAGGCCTGTGGGCCTCAGGTTAGGGGAGCAAGGGCCAGAGCTACCCCAGCGGGCTCTACCAGCGAGGGCCGCGGCCGCCACCACCACCACCACCACCGCCACCGCCACCGCCACCGCCACCGCCACCGAAGCCGCGCTCCTGCCGAGGGCGGGCCTCATTGACCGTGAGGGCGCGTCCCTGGAGCTCTTTGCCGTTCATTTCGTTGATGCTGGCCTGGGCCTCATCGTTGGAGGGCATCTCCACAAAGGCAAATCCCTTGGATCTGCCTGTGTCACGGTCAGAAATGATAGTAACCGACTCCACCTGCCCGTGAGCACTAAACGCTTCTCGCAAATCGTCTTCAGTAGATTCGTACGACAGATTCCCTACATAGATTCTCAATACACTCTCCTTTGGCTGGGCTTTCCCAGCATCGCGATGCGGAATAAGCCATCTGGCCAGATGGCTATCCGTCGAGCGTAGTATAAACCCAATGCCGCCAGATTTCCACTCCGCACTCTTTTGAACATATCATGCCTGCTGGAGAGCAGGCTAGTGGTTACGGGGCACGCAGGCGGCTGAGGGCCACGTAGATGGCCGCAGCCAGGGCCAAAAAGCCGTAGAGGCTACTGAGAATAAGACCACCCAGCAGAAGGGCGGAAAGGAGCACGCTGCCCCCAGCGATGTACTGAAGTCCTCTGCTCAGCTTCCGGTTAACTGCACGGCTGATTCCCTCACCCACCAGGTAACCGATTCCTACGAAGCCCATCAGAATAAAGAGCCCCCCAAAGGGCAGCGCCACCAGCAGAATCAGCAGAGCCAAAGACCCCACAAAAGCTATGCCGACACCGGCGCCCACGGCGCGGGCGTAATAGAAGGGGGGGACATTGAACTGGGGGAGTTTCCGGACTTGGGCACACTCCCCGCAACGGATGCCCACCGGATACTGGACTACGCACTGGACGCAGATAGGGCGTTCACAGTTACCGCACGTGAGCCCGGTCTCCACATCCGGGTGAACGTAGCACCGGTCGCTGGTTGGCCCCGGTCCCTCAGATTTAAGGCTGGCGCCGCACTCAGTACAATAGGCTGCGGAGTCCGGATTATTGCTGTTGCACGTTGGGCAGATCATTTCGCGCGGTCACCTCGTACGCCAGGGGTCCGCTCAGTCCACTCCTCCGCGGTGCTCACGTCTCGGTCGTGCACGAGGCGGCGGGCCATCAAGCGATGCCATGACACGCCCTCTGGCCCTTTTATACGGTTGGCCTCCAGTCGTTTGACGGCCAGGAGCATCACCAGGGCAAACGAGAGAAGGAGCACCTCCGCAGACTCTTTCAAAAGCAACGTCCACACGGGCAGCAGGGCCACAGCGATGCCGACCCACAATGCCGTGCTTCTAAACAGCAGCACCCCTAGGCCGGCAACAGCAGCACAGAGGAACACCTCCACAGGGGCCAGTACCAGGAGCACCCCAGCAGCGGTGATGACGGCTCTACCACCTACAAACCGTGTATACAATGGCCAACCGTGTCCCAAAACGGCAGCAAGTCCTGCTATGGCCTGGAGTCCCTCCCCCAACCCCATGGCACGGGCCAGCAGAACAGTTGTTGTGCCCTTCACAAGGAGGTCGAAGGCCATCACGGGAACGAAGTAGGCCCTCCCCACGTGGGCGGCGACGTTGGAGGCCCCAATATTGCCGCTGCCATATCGGCGGAGATCGATCCCTTTAACCCAGCGACCCGTCAGGTAGGCCGTGGGAATGGAACCGACCAGGTAGCCATAGGCTAGTGCTAGCACAACGGCCAGGCCTTGGGGCACCGTCTACTCCTGATAAGAACCGTCATAGTATTAGCTCAAGAAATTCGCGATTCGGCGCGCCTTGAAACCGATGCACCGATGAGAGAGCGGGTCAGTGGTGGGAACCACCTCGTTGAGATGCCAGCGACATCAGACGCTCCGCTACCTCCGGTGGGGGGCCCAAGTCTCCTGGTACCGCTTCGCCTGGGCTTCCGTTAGCATGGTAATCGGTTCCCCCACAGGGCAGAAGGTTGTGGCGCTGAGCAGTGGCCTCAAGTCGCTGAATAAGCTCCGTATCATACTCTGCGTAGTGGACCTCCATACCCTCCAAACCCGACTGCTTGAGGGTGATCAGAATATCATCCAACTCATCGATCTGGCCCGGGTGGGCCAATACGGGCACACCGCGGGCCTGGACAACCAGCTGAACCGCATCCACAGGCGACTGCTTCTCCCGCTCCACATAGGCAGGGCCATTGCGGCTGAGATACAGGTCAAAGGCCTCATGAAGGGTGGCGACGTGACCCTTCTCTACGAGGGCCCGTGCGATATGTGGACGGCCGATGGCCCCCTCACCTGCTATCTGCTGCACACGGTCCCACTCCACGGGCATGCCCAGTTCCACCAGTCGACCTACCATCTGCTGGGCACGGTCCACGCGGGAGAGCCTGAAGTGGGCCAACGAGGCCTGTAGCTCCAGATCCTTGTAGTCAATGTAGTAGCCAAGGATGTGGATCTCGTTCCCAGGGATATCGGTGCTCAGCTCAACCCCGGGGATGATCGTAAGCTCCGGACAGGCCTGGGCGGCCTCCCACGCGGGCTCCAGGCCGTCGGTGATATCGTGGTCGGTGATGGCCGCTATCCGCACGCCGCGCCGCGCCAGCAGGTCCACCAGCTCTTGCGGTGTCAGGCGGCCGTCGGAGACGGTGGTATGAAGGTGGAGATCTACCTCAGCCATCTGCCTCAACAGTCCTATCTACCCGCTGGATGCCTGTGGCTCGACCACTCTCCTGGTCCACCTCTACAAGAACAGAGTTGAAGCTGACGGGGCCGCCGGGGACACCCAACCGGTTGGGGGTCTGGTAGAGGAACCGCTCCAGGACGTCCTCCGGGGTGTTTCCGATGATGGAGTTGATAGGGCCCACCTTCCCCAGATCGGTGACGTAGGCGGTCCCCTTTGGAAGGATACGAGCGTCCGCAGTAGGCACGTGGGTGTGGGTTCCCACGACAACGCTGACCCGACCGTCAAGATACCAGCCCAGGGCCTCCTTCTCTGAGGTGGCCTCTGCGTGAAAGTCCACCACGACAACCGGCGGCGGCCGGCTGAACTGGTCCAAGAGGGAGTCCATGGCGCGGAAGGGGCAGTCGAGCTCTTTGACGAACACCCGCCCCATCACGTTCACCACAAGGACATCGCCAATTTGCTTGTGGCCATTACCCGGTACGCCGGGGGGGTAGTTAAGGGGGCGCAGAATGGGGAGAGGGCCATCCAGGTGGGGGATGACCTCCTTGCGGTCCCAGATGTGTCCACCGGAGGTGATCACGTCCACGCCACCGTCTAAGAGGTCCTGGGCAGTCTCTTCGGTTATCCCAAAGCCGGCAGCCGAGTTCTCTCCGTTGGCCACCACCAGGTCCAGCCGGTATTCGCGGCGGAGGCCAGGGAGAAGTCGCTGAACAGCACTCCTGCCCGGCTTACCAATAATGTCGCCGATCAGAAGGATGCGCATGCCTCTACCTCTCTACGCCGTTGAGCACCCGAGAGGGTAGGCGTATCCTGTAGTGGGCCTCAACACTGCAGCCCACTAACGGGCGACTTCCACACTACGGGTCTCCCGGATCACGACGACCTTGATCTGGCCAGGATAGACCAGGTTGTCCTCGATCTTCTTAACGATGTCGCGGGCCAACAGGGCTGTGCTGGCATCGTCCACAGAGTCCGGTTTTACCAGGATCCGTACTTCACGGCCGGCTTGGATAGCGTAGCTCTTCTCCACTCCGGAGAAGCTGTTGGCTACCTCCTCCAGCGCCTCCAGTCGTTTGACGTAGTGCTCAAGGGTATCCCTTCGCGCTCCGGGCCGTGCTGAGCTGATGGCATCGGCTGCGGCCACCAGGAAGGCCTCTACCGAACCCTTCTCCTCGTCATGGTGCTCCATGATGGCCATCTCCACCGGCTCTGGGATGCCGTACTTGCGTGCAATGTCTGCGCCGATCTCGGCGTGGGGGCCCTCCACCTCGTGGGTGAGCGCCTTGCCAATATCGTGGAGCAGGCCGGCCGACTTGGCCACTTTGACGTTCGCCCCAATCTCTGAGGCCATCATCCCGGCGAGGTGGGCGACCTCAAGGCTGTGCATGAGGATGTTCTCACCATAGCTATACCGGTATTTCAGGCGTCCGAGGAGTTTGATGATGTCTGGACTCATCCCCTGGACACCGACCTCAAAGACCGCCTGTTCGCCCTCTTTCCAGATGGTCTCATCCACCTCTTGCTCGGTCTTCTTGACCACCTCTTCGATACGCGCCGGGTGGATTCTGCCATCCTGAACAAGCTTGGCAAGGGCAAGCTTGGCCACCTCCCGACGTACTGGATCAAAGCAGGAGATGGTCACCGCCTCCGGAGTATCGTCTATGACGATATCCGCTCCGGTGGCAGCTTCAATAGCTCTAATATTTCGTCCCTCGCGGCCGATGATACGACCCTTCATATCATCGCTGGGGAGGGGGACAACGGCTGTGGTGTTCTCCGAAACAACCTCTGAAGCGAGACGATGAATAGCCAGCGTGACGACTTTCCGGGCCTGCTGGTCGGCCTCTTCCTTTGCCCGCTGCTCCAATTCGCGTAGGCGGCGGGCCAGATCGTGCTGGATTTCGCTCTCGGCCTTTACCATGAGCTGGTCCTTCGCCTCGCTCATGGTCAGACCTGAGACGGCCTCGAGTCGCTTTTCTTCTTGACCCTTTAGCTCTTCCAGCTCTCCTTTGAGGTCTTCCAGTTCCCGTTCTCTATTCTCTACGTTCCGTTCCCGCCGCTCCAAGTTTTCCGCACGCTGTTCCGACTGCTCTTCACGATTGCTGACACGCTGCTCTGTGCGTTGGACTTCGTTGCGTCGGTCCCGGACTTCCTCTTCAGCAGAAGATCGGATCCTTAGAGCCTCCTCTTGGGCATCTAGTACCAATCTTTTCTTCTGCTCCTCGGCTTCCTGGACTATGCCTGAAGCCGATTGCCGCGCTGCTGCTACTCCCTTCTGGGTCAGTAGGTTTCGGAGAAAATACCCGCCGCCTGTCCCGAGCCCCAATGCCGCGAGGACGGCCAGGACGATTACAAGAACGTCCATGGTATCACCGTCCTTTCAATTTTTGAGCCCAGGCCCCAGCCCTCCAAATCTAATTGGGCCGGGTGACTGGCAACACCTAAGCGTACTCTTTTGGGGACTTTGGTGTCAAGAAAAGTGGCAACTATCCACCTTACACACCCTAGGAAGAAAGGGAGGAACTCTGGGAGAGCAGCGGCGGCTTAGGTGCCCCGCAGTGTGGCACGCAGCGGCTCAAGGTCAATCGATTTGGAGAGGAGATCGGCATAGCAGTCGGCCTTGTCCGGGTGGTGGACGGTGACGCCGCCGAAGAGGGTGTCCAGGCTTCTGGCGGTTGTCAGCGTATCGCTCTCAACAACCACCACCGGGATCTCCTCCTCCCGGGCCTCATACTCGACGTACTGAATTGGGTGGTGCCCCCCAGTCAACACCAGACATCGTGTAGGTGTGGCCAGAGCAGCCATCTGAATGTCCGGCCTGTCGCCCCGTACAATGACGGCCTTCTTCTGATACCTGGCAAAATAGTCGACGCCCGAGTCCAGAACGAGACCGCCGATCATCACATGGTCCACAAGCTCGCCCCGCTTCTCATCACCCATCAGGAATGTGCCCTTGATGTGCTCCACAAGCTGACCTACGGTGACTCCGAGCATGCATCTGGCTTCAGGCACGCTCCCCAGCACCTTCAGCCCGTGCGCCTCCAGAGCGGGTGTAAGGGACGATTGGGCGGTGTGTCCACGATATCTGGGCACGCCGTTTAGGACCACGCCAAGCAGGCGGTCGCCGAGGGCCTCAAGGGGCGCGATGCTCTCCTCTATCTGTAGGTCAGGCTGGTATCTAACAAGCGCTACGATTTGGGCATCCAGCATCTCGGCAAGGCTGGCAGCTACGGGGAGGGGTTGGCCCTGGGGGGTGGTTACCGGCGGGCCTTCGATGATTACGGCTCCAGCCCTGTCCATCTGATTGAAGGCGGTTACAATGCTCTCAGTAGTGGAGGGGTTGAGGCCCCGACGTGCCTCGGTCATACCCATTGAGACCGGCCACGATTCGGGCTGGGAAGCGCCGGTCAGCTCTGAGTAGAAAGCAATGTCGGGGTCGGGCCGTGGAGCAGCGTTCCCGGGGGTGATCCGGATGGGCTTACATAGGAATGGGAGAGACTGCTCACGGCCAGTGAGACGTGCAAGCCCGGCGCAAAAGGCCGTTCTTCCAGCCTCTTTGTGGATAGAAGTTACGAGGAGTGCTCCCATTTTCCCTGGGCATATTAGCACAGGGGCTTTCCAGGTGGACAGTCACGCTTGCGGTTCTCTTTACCTTGACACCCAAATAGCCGTATCCTAGTATGAGCGAGAGCCGAGGTAGCTCAGTTGGTAGAGCACAGCACTGAAAATGCTGGTGTCGTCAGTTCGATTCTGACCCTCGGCACATCGGAGCGGGTCAGAGCCCGGTGTGGGTGAGCGGAAGTGGCTCAGTCTGGTAGAGCATCTCCTTGCCAAGGAGAAGGTCGGGGGTTCGAATCCCCCCTTCCGCTCCAGTAATCCGCAAAGCTGAGACGGTGGCGGCAATGTTGAGTTTTGTATAGAACCACCAGCGGGACGCTCGATTTTTCCAGGGTCTGGGTATTAGAAGAGCCCCTGCCATGCCAGGCAGGGGCTCTCATTTAGATACGTTTTTTCCAGGGCGGTGCTGTTAGTCCTGGAGAAAGTCCAGGGTCATCTTGACGAACTCATCGGGCGTGTCCCAGTGGATGCTGCCAGCCCCCGGGACCACCTTG
>JAPUKM010000189.1 GCA_027295645.1 Chloroflexota bacterium
CCGGTATCGTCTTCATACACCATTTGAAAGGTAGTGCCGTCGTGTTTCACCGCGATGGTGGGGAAAGCCGCGTCGGGATCTTCGACCGACTCTCGGAATCGGTCTAGCACGTCCTGGCTAAGGACGTACTCGAAGGATCCCAGCTCTTCGCCGATCTCTGCCCTTTCGTAGTCGAACTGCTTTTGCTTTATCCTTGGCATAAACCTATACCTCCTTTGACATAAGTCTCGCACCACCTATGCATGAGCTTTAGGGTGGTAATGGGTGCCAGTCCTGCGTCTACGCCTAAATCCGCCTCAATTTGGGGTCCAAAGTATCCCGTAGCCAATCGCCAAACAGGTTCATGGCCATCACCACCACAGTAATTGCCAGCCCCGGCAACAAAGAGAGCCACCACACGCTGAGCAGCACGTTTCGTCCTTCCGCCACCATAATGCCCCAGGCAGGGTCCCCTGGGGGCACGCCCACGCCCAGGAAGCTAAGAGCGGCTTCCAGAAGGATCGTCTGTCCCACCAAAAGGCTAATTACGATAAGCATCGTATTGACTACGTTGGGGAAGATGTGGCGCCACATTATTACGGGTGCAGGCACGTCGGCAATGACCGCCATCGTCACGTAGTCCCGCTTTTTCAGGCTCAATACCTCCCCCCGCACCTGGCGGGCAAACCTGGCCCAAACCGTGGCGCCGACGGCGATGATAACGTTTAATAGCCCGACGCCACCCATAATCGCCACAATTATTAAAGCCAGGAGAATTGTCGGAAACCCCATTACGGCATCCACCGCCCGCATGACGACAGCATCGAGCTTTCCCCCGATATAGCCAGAAACAACACCAAGGGCCGTTCCGAAGAAAGCGCCCGCGCCCAGAGCCACCAGGCTGATAAAGACCGAGGTTCGGGCTCCAAATATCAGCCGGCTTAGCATATCCCGGCCCATCATGTCGGTACCCAGGAGGTGTCCGGATTCTCCCGGTGCGAGCCGGCGCTCTTTGATGTCTATGTCCCGGGGGTCATCGGGAGCGAGCCACGGGGCGAAAGCGGCACATACGAGGAGTAGGACCAGAACGGATAGAGGAACCCAGGGCAGTCTAAGCTCTCTAAGCTGCCGTTGCCCCTTCCGCAGTCGACCCGCGGTGGTTACAGCCAAGCTCTGGGCGGCCATAATACCTCCGGATTAAACCTCTCTCTAGTCGTCCCTGACCCGAGGATCCACGTATGCGTACAGGATGTCCACTACCGTGGCCATCGCGATATACAACAAGCCCGACGTCAGTACGGTCGCCTCGATCAAGAAAATATCCCGCTGGGTGATACTATCCAGCATCATTCGGCCCAGGCCAGGCCAGGCGTACACCACCTCCACCACGATGGAGCCGTTCAACAGGCCGGCGAAGCTTATGCCGCCAAAGGTCAGGACCGGTATAAGGGCGTTTTTCAGAGCGTGCTTGAAGATCACCATCCTCTCACTGAGGCCCTTGATCCGGGCGAACCTGACGTACTCGCTGTCCAGCACCTCCAGCATGGCGGAGCGGGTCAGACGGGTGAAGCCCGCCAGCACGAACAGGGAAATTGCGAAGGCGGGCAGAACGAAGTGGTCTAGCCCGCCTTTCCCGTAGGTTGGAAGGAGCTCCAACTGGGCGCCGAAAAGCGAAATCAGCATGATCGCCACCCAAAACTGCGGAGCCGACATACCCAGAATGGCAAACCCCCTAGCCAACCGGTCAAGGATAGAATCGCGGTTTACCGCCGCGAGAATTCCCAGGGGTATACCTATTACTATGGCCAGAAACAGACCCGCCCCGGCGAGCTGTATGGTATTGGGCAGCCTCTCCCATATCAGATCCGCTGCTGGACGGCGCATAGTGCTTGACTGGCCCAGGTCTCCACGGACGGCGCCCTTCACATAGTTGCCGTACCGAACAAGGATAGGCTTGTCCAGGCCCAGGTTCTTCCGGATATGCGCTATCTCTGATGGGCTGGCGTCGGGCGGCGCCATGGCCAGGGCGGCGTCTCCAGTCAGACTCGTTCCAAAGAACACGACCGCGCTGAGCGCCAGTAACGTAAAGAAGGCCTGCACAAGCCGAATCAGAATTAATTGCAGCACTAGGACCCCTTATCTATTACCGTTTAGGGAAAGTCGTCGTCCTACAGGGCTGGTGCACCCACCTAATCGCCCTGGCGTTTTAGGGGCTCGGCGGGCTGGCTGGGCAACGAAGGTTTGCCGTCCCCGGATGGACAGACCGACTTGAAAGCAATATACGTGCGCCAGAATCCCGGCCTGTTGATTCCGGGGAGGAGGTCCGACAACCGGACCTCCTCGCAAGCAGCTCGACGATTACCTAGCTACTCCACTTACCTCAGTCCCTCCACCTGACGGTCCACAGGGCGGAGGGGGAGACCTCTATGGGCCATGGCTCCCAGGAGACAATGTCGTTGGTCACCCCGTAGGGGGCGTTGAGGTAGCCAGGGGAAAAGTCCCAGTGAGCTTCGACGGCCGCTTTGTGCGCCTTGTAGTACAACTTTTCCCTCTCCTCAGGGTCGGTCGCCGCCAGCAGCGCGTCTACCATGGGCTTTATCGTAGGATCGTAGGATATATAGCTTCCCTCCGGATCGGCGAACCGGCCCCGGAACTTGGAGCCCCCATCGTAGTCATGCTCGTTGGAGCGAATCAGGTACTGGCCTGGTATCTCTCCCGCGTACAACCTGTCCTTGATAGTGGTTTCCTCACCGACGTTGATCTTGCACTTTATGCCCAGGATTTCTTTCCACATGTCGCAGACCAACTGGGCCATCTCCACCATTTGGGGCACAGTGGCCCCTCCCGGCCAGGTCCACACAGTCCAGTCCTCACCATAGTTGAAGTCTGCTCCTGTGCTGACGCCGGGTACCTTGTAGCCGGCCTCCTGGAATAGGGCTTGGGCCCGCTCCGGATCGTAGGGGAAGGGGTCCAGCTCGCCCGTGGGCAGGTAGCCGACGCCCGACGGAGTGGCCAGAGCGGAGCCCTTGATCTGAAAGACTTCCGGCCCGCCCATCAACTCCTGGACCGTTTCTTTGTCAATGGCGTAGTCCAAGGCGTAGCGTACCCGTTTGTCGGAGCACATCAGCGGCCTGCCCTGCTTGTCCAGGCCACGGGTTTGCACCATGTCTTTGCTGCAGCCCCATGGCAGGAACCAGATGACGGTCGACTCCGGACCGTAGATGACTCTGGCCCCGGCCGCCTCGATCTGGTCCAGCACCGTCAGATCGCCGGGGATGATGTCGGCCTCGCCGGCCTTGAGGGCCGCCAGCCGGGTGGACAGTTCCGGAACGAGCCGGAAGGACAGCTGGTCGAAGGCGTAGGTCCGGTAGCTATCCTCTAAATGATTGGGGAACTTCTGGTAGCGCAGTTCCTCGGCAGGGCGGCGCTCTATCAGCTCGAAAGGCCCGGAGGAGCCCGGGTTCGGGTCGGCAGTGAACCCATCCGATCCCACACTTTCGAAGTAGTCCTTGGAGATGATTGCTCCGTTGGAGTCCATTCCGATCTCTGAGGTTCGGACGGGGAATGACATGTGGGGTTGTTTGAACAGAATTTTGAAACTGTTGGGGCCGGTCGCAGTGGCATGCTGGTCGATGAGGCGCCAGTCTCGCACCGTTATTACGGACTCCGAGAGCTCGTTGAAGGTGTTCCTAAGGGAGAAGATCACGTCCTCGACAGTAAGGGGATCGCCGTTGTGAAACATCAGCCCCTCTCTTATGGTCCACTCCCAGCCGAGTCCGCCGTCGGTGATCTCCCATTTGGTGGCGATGCCTTTATCGGTAAAGTTCTTGTCCTTGTCAGCCGCCATCAGCCTCGAGTGCAGGGAGAAATTCCACTCGTTCTTATCGCCTTCCTGGTACCTGGGGTCAAAGACCTCGTTGCCAAAAGACTCGGTCAGCACGATGAGCTTGTCCCGCATCTTGATAGCCCCAGCGGGCGGCACCTGCACCACGGGTGTGGCGACAACGATTTTTTCACCCTCCTTCACCACCTCTTTCTCCACCACCACCTCTTTTTCCACAACTACCGGTGTGGCTGCGGCGCCGCAGGCCACCATCAGAAGCACGGCCAGTATCACCCCCAGGCCTAAGATTCGTGGTACCGTTGGATTGAATTTTTCTGAGTGTTGCATGGCGTGCCTCCGTCCGGCGTGAAATACTTGATTCCCTTTTCCTCAATGCCCCGGCTTGCCGCCTCCTTATCGACTTCCGCCTGCGATTAGAGGCGCCGGCCACCGGTCCAAGACATCGGCCAGCCCCCCCTAAATCTCAATGTTATGGGTTGTTTAATATCATATTTGGTTGGCTTACCTGATAAAGTTTAGGTTAGGAGATGGGGTTGGGTGGGGGAAAGATGCAAATGCATCATTGTTGCTGATGCAAATGCATCATTTTCAGTGGGAAGGGGATGAAACAGGGCACCGTAGCAGCTGGGCAACCTCTAAGAGCCGTCGCCCGCTGGGGTCACGGCCGGAATCATACCGCTCCAGGAACGGCATGGATGGAGTTGTTGGCAAATCCACGGAAATTCCATTTCGTAAGAATGCAGACATGCCCTGAATGCCCATTCCAACTAAGCCTGCCAATCATGGCACCAATGGTCTTGCCTCACTCGGCCTCCTGGAAGGTCGC
>JAPUKM010000019.1 GCA_027295645.1 Chloroflexota bacterium
CGCTGAGGATACCGCTCAGGGCAAAGGCTATGCCACCTTCCCCCAACGCATGGGGCAGCACGGGGACAAAGGCACCGGCGGCAAAGGCTACAAAGGAGCTGGCGGCCGCTATTCCAGGCGCTCCCAGTTGGCGCGGGTCCAACCCAAGCTCCTCTCGTGCCATGGTGTCCAGGGCTATCTCCGGGTCCCGCATGATCCGGTCGGCGACCGTGCTGGCCTCCTGTTCGGTCAGCCCCTTGGCCTGGTAGATGAGCACCAGCTCCTTCTTCTCCTCCTCCGGGAACTCCTCCAGCTCTCCACGCTCCATCTCCAGCAGGTATTCGTAGCGGTCCCGCTGGGCCCTCATAGAGATGTACTCACCCGATGCCATCGAAAAGGCCCCCGCCAGGAGCCCCGCAACGCCGGCCAGGAGGATGATGCCCGGATCAGAGGTGCCGCCAGTGACTCCCATAACCAGGCCGAAATTGGAGACCAGGCCGTCGTTGACGCCAAGGACCGCCGCTCGCAGGGCGCCGCTACCTGCCGCACTCTGCTTAGACTCGGTACTCTGCCCTCTGGGAGTCCCCGTTAACGCCAACCTCCTCAAGGTGCGGGAGTGGCCCTGCTCCTCGCTGACGATGTCCGTGGCCTCCGGGTCACCTGCATACATCTCCGTATCCGCCCTCTCGATACGCATCACCAGCGGCATCACCCGTCTTGTGTTGAACCTGCGGGCCAGCCAATGGAGCAAGCGAATGCGGAAGCCCGGCCGGTACCCTTCAAGGTCAGCCGGTGTCAATCCTAGCTTCTCCGCCCACCGGCTGGCGTGACGCTCCTCCATGCCTGCCAATTCCCGGAAGGTCGCAGCACGCCGAGGGTCCTTCTCAGCGTCCGCCAGTCCGCTGTACAGGGCAACAGCCTCCAGTTCAGCTTCCAGGTATCTCCTGTAGCGGGCCGCTTCGTTTTTTCCCTCTTTCCCCATTTTCAAATCCTCAAGGCACAGGTGATAGTTCAGACCTGCGGCCAGTATACCGTGTCTGGCCCTCTGTCAGAACACTCGTGGTGAGCCTGAACAGATAAACAGATCGGGGCCCTAGTTCCGCAGAAGCATACCCGGCTGGCAGCGACGGCAGTAGCTCGTGATCCGCTGATTAGCGGTGATCTGGCTTATAGCATTGCCACACCGAGGGCAGGGCTCTCCACCCCGGTTATGGACCTTGAGGAAGTCCCTGATCTTGTGGTGAACCTCCTCGCCCATCCGCTGCCGGAGCACCGCCGTTGCCTCCTCAGTCACGCGGCGTGCGCTCTCAAGGAGCCGCCGGAGCTCGTCATCGGAGAGGGAGGTGCGCTTGCGAAAGGGTGACAGGCCCGCATCGAAAAGGATCTCATCGCTGTAGGCGTTCCCGATACCCGCAAGGACGGCCCCGCGCGTGAGAACGCCCTTGATCTCACCCCGGTAGGGGCGCAGGCGGGCCTTGAACTGGTCAAAGGTCACAGCATCGTCCAGAACATCCGGCCCCAGCTCGCTCAGGCCGGGTATCTGGTCAAGCTGATGGGGTGACACGTAGTACACCCGGCCCATCTGCCTGTCGTCTACGTACCGGAGTTCCAGGTCATCCGGGAATGCCAGGACAATGCAGGTGCGCTTGGAGAGCCTCTCTGAAGACGTACATAGCCGAAAGGTCCCGGTGAGCATCGGATTGACGACCAGCGACCGCTCGCCCGTTAGCCAGAGCAGCAGATACTTTCCCCGGCGGGCAACGCTCAGGAGAGTGCGGCCCGCAATGTCACCGGCGAACTCCTGGTCGGCCAGGGAGCGAAGGACCGTGGGTCTGACAACCCTTGCCTGGACAATCTCCCTGCCCACGATCCGCCTTGTCAGGACCTCTTTGATCACCTGCAAATCGGGTGCTTCGGGCATGGAGCTGGGCCTCTAGCCAAGAAATCGACGCAGCCTCGCCGCCTCTACAATGTAATTGCTGATGGAGGAAGATGGTAGCGTGTCAAGGCTGGCCCACACAGCAGTGGTCAGCCCCTGGTGTGCCCGGTCAATGCCCTGGGAGAAGCGAGACGCCAGGGCAACGTACTCACTCCCCATATGCCTGGCGATGGACTCTTCATTGGCAAACTGAAGGGCATCAGCCAGGTCCTCTTCAAAGCTGGGGTACACCTCCTTCACGTAGGCCAAGTCATCACTGTCCAGGGCAGCCAAACCCAGAAGCTCCGGCGGAATGCCCAACGAGTAGAGAATGGCACAGAACTCGATGGCCCTGGGAAGACGAATCGCCTCTTCGCCCTCCTCATCCGGCTCCAGAGAACGGGAATAGCCGAACAGGCCGATATGCAGCTTACGTTCTCGACGCTTCGGTATCAGCCCGGCCATCCCAGATAGCACCGGTACTAGCGACCGCAGGCACTGCCTGTACTCTGCCGAGTACTTTTCAATGATACGCAAAACGCGCTTCTCATCAACGGGAACCGGCTCTGACACGGCATGCTCGCGGATTCTTGAGATTCCGGCCCTTACCACATCGGGATCGTAGTCGTACTTGAAAGCCGACTGAACCGTAAGGGTATGGGCGCTGGGATACTCCCGGAAGGCCCTCTCCAGGTTGACCGGCTTCAGGTTGCCCCGGAATGGCGAGGAGCCGGCGCCGATGACAGGGTAGAGCGGGATGCCAAGTCGCGACTGAAGAGCCGAAAGACGCTGCAACGCCACCCTGAGCATCAGTTCAGCGCTGACGACGCCATAGTTCAGGGCTGGATCGCTGCGTGCCAGGAACACCCTTTGATACGGAAACTCTTTGTCCCTTAGAAACTCCTCAACGATGCTGTCGGCCACCACCATGTGGTCCAAATCCTCTATGAGAGGAATTATCCCAATGCTTCGTGGATAGGCCTCACCCACCCAGTCTCTGACGCGATAGTCGCCGTACAGAGTCATATCTCCCTTCCCCACCACGTACTTCGTGTAGTAGTAATAGAGGCGGTCCAGCTCCTTTGCCGAGGTGGTGAAGGGTAGGATCACCTCAAAAATGGGGGGGGCATCACCGTCGCCATAGAACTCGTGGGCAACGTCCCAGGCGCTGGGAATGCTCTCAAGGCTCTCCAGCAACGTCTTGCTCATATGGCGTTCAATAGATGGGTTGGGGACGCGCATAGTGAGGAAGCAGTCCTTGCCCAGTCGGTGTTGAGAAAAGAAGTCCGGGTAGCCTGAGAGTAGCTTGCTCACAACCATGCGGTCCACGTCCTTCCCCTCGGAATCCCACATCTGCTCATCGCAGCCCAGGGCATAGACATCGACCGCTTCCCGCACCTCGCTTTCACCCTTTAGAACCCCATCCACGGCGTAGGGCGGCGTGGCCACGTTGTCAGGGTGTTGGGTACTCATACACTTGGGAACATTCATCTCAGCTTTCCCTTCCGGACTCTCTCGAGACGCAGTATCGACGTTCAACTAACAGACACAGGGGGCGTCCTCTGGGACACCCCCTATCGATGGCACATGTGCTCGGGCACGGTTAGTCCAGAAAGTCCCGCAGTTTCTTGGATCGGGTGGGATGCCGCAGCTTCCGGAGCGCCTTTGCCTCTATCTGCCGGATGCGCTCCCTGGTCACGCCAAACTCCTTCCCAACCTCCTCCAGCGTCCTGCTTCTGCCATCCTCCAACCCGAAGCGGAGCTGTAGGACCCTCTTTTCCCGATCGTTCAGCGTGTTCAGAACCGAGCCCACCTGCTCCTTCAGGAGCTGGTAGCTGGCCGCATCGGCGGGCGCAAGCCCGGACTTGTCCTCAATAAAGTCGCCCAGGTGCGAGTCCTCCTCTTCACCAATGGGCGTCTCCAGAGAGACGGGACCCTGGGAAATTTTGAGGATCTCCTGGACCTTCTCAGGAGGCACCTCCATACCCACGCTGATCTCCTCGTTGGTGGGCTCCCGGCCATACTCCTGGACCAGTCTCCTGCTCACGCGGATGAGCTTATTGATGGTCTCCACCATGTGGACGGGGATCCGGATGGTCCTGGCCTGATCGGCGATGGCCCTGGTAATGGCCTGCCGAATCCACCAGGTGGCGTAGGTGGAGAACTTGTATCCCTTGCGGTAGTCGAACTTCTCCACAGCCCGCATGAGGCCAATGTTCCCCTCCTGGATCAGATCCAGGAGCGACATACCCCGGCCGATGTATTTCGTGGCGACGTTCACCACCAGGCGGAGGTTGGCCTCTGCCATGTGGTGTTGGGTCTGGCGGCCCGCCTCCTTTATCCGCTCCAGATGGAGGTGGAAGACCAGTTCATACGGCTGCATCAGGCTGGCAAGGGCATCCTCAGCGATCAGCGCCTCTAGCTGGTCCAGGGTAGTATCGGCCGGCAGCAGCTCCAGCGCTTCGGGCGGCAGTAGCCGGCTGTAGAGGGAGAGTAGGATCAACTCCCGTTTCACCTCTTCGGGCTCTTGGTCCAGGGACAGGGCCTCTGTCAGCGCCAGGAGCTTCTCCTCTTGGAAATCGTTGTCGATAGCGTCGCGCAGCGTCTGGTTGGAAACCAGCTCACTAATGGTTAGCGGTACAGGCAATTCGCAATAGAGAGCCATCTGGTGCGCTAGAGCCCCCTGGTGGGACAGCTGTTCCAGGAGGTAGAGAAGAGTTTTCCATGCTTTGACTGGCTGCCCATCTGAGGCCTGGAACTCCTCCTCTAGCTTCGTGATGTATCTGCCGCTCTCCATCTTGCGTGCCAGCTCCCGCTCGATCTTTGCAGTGAGCAGGCTGACCCGCCCGATCTCGCGAAGATACATACGGACAGGGTCATAGGTGAGCTCGGCATCCAGTACCTCCTCGCTCTCCCGAGTCTTCATCCTACGAAGCGCCGCCTTCACATCGTCGGCGCTCTCAACGGCCCCGTTATCCTGCTCAACCTCTCCATCCACCTCGCCAAGCCCAATAGCACCGGAGGTCCCGCCACCGGAGAATGCAGCACCCTCTTCGGGCTCGAAGCGGGCCCCGGGGACTAACTCCAATATCTCCCGTTGAGAGACGTTGGACTCAGTCTCGTCTGAATCGTCTGTGTATGTTTTCGATGGTCGTGCCATTCTTCTCTCGTATCGCTTATTCGCGCCGTTGGATTTGAGTGTTCGTACCGAACAGCTGCCTGAGACGCTCGTTTGTATCCACTACCCGCTGCTCCAACGCATCCACACCCTGCGACTCACCCTCATCTTGAGCAGCCACTGAAGCCGTCTGCGCAAGCAGCAACGCCTCCTCGGCCTTTAGCTCTCGCAGGTGCCGCTCCTCCATCCGATAGAGACACTGCCGCACTGCTTCCTCGCGCTGGTGAACATCCGTGGGCGGAAAGGGGGCGGAGAGCATAGACTCTACCTGCTCCCTGATCTCCTCGTCTGCGGTTTGATACAGCTCTTCTATTGTAGAGCATTTTTGCCAAAGTATGAAGACCTCACGATAGTCGGGCCGTCTGAAAGCATCTGGAGGCAGGCTGCTAGCCGTCTCCTTCAATTCGGGCCACCGTAGAATCAGGGACAGCAGGTGCTCCTCCAGCGGATCGCGGTGCTCCTGCTCAAAGGGGGCCGATGATGTCTGCGGAGCGGCAGCCGGCTCCCGGCGTCGGGACGAGGGGCGCTGCGGCCTGGCCGCGCTGACGGCAAGGGTCTCTGGCGTTGTCGACAGAAGGTCCGCCAACCTCCGTATGTAGCGCTCACGTTCGAACTGGTCGGCCATGTTCTTATAGAACGGGTAGAGCTGCTCGGTAGCCTGCGTTTTGCCCTCGCTTGTGCTCAGGTCCCACCAGTCCGGAGCTCTCGTGAGCAGGTAATCAGGCAACGGGGGGGCCTCCCGAATGAACCGCTCCCACTGGTCCGGGTTCTCTCGGATCACCGCGTCCGGGTCATCGCCCGGGGGCAGCACAGCAATCCTGAGCGAGACTTCGGAGGGCCGCTCATAGAGCGTTACACGGCTGCGGGAGGACATAACGCGCTGCTCAAGCACCCTCCAGGAGCTCTGCAGGCTTCGACGGGTGGCCTCCTGGCCCGCGGCATCGGGGTCCAGGGCCAACACGAACCGCTGCCCGACCGCCACCAGAAGCCGGACCTGGGCCTCCGTGACGGCGGTGCCCATTGAGGCCACCACGTTATCGAACCCGTGCCGGTGGGCCGCAATGGCATCCATGTATCCCTCCACCACCACCCCCTCACCCGTCTTTTTGATACTCTGCCTGGCCAGGTGGAAGGCGTAGAGGATGCGGCCCTTATCGAAGACCGGTGTGCGTGGCGAGTTCAGATACTTGGGGTCGGAGCCGTCCAGAGAGCGTCCACCAAAGCCGACCAGGTTTCCCCGGTCATCACGAATGGGAATCATAAGCCGCCCACGGAATCGACCGCGAACAGGCCCCTCGTCTCCACCAACAGCCAGTCCCGCGTCCACCGCCTGGGCATCGGAGGAGCCCAGGGCCGTTAGGTGCTTGAGAAGCTCATCACCCGCAACAGGGCTGAGTCCCAGCTGAAAACGGTCCGTCGCCTCTCTATCAACGCCCCGTTGCTCCAGGTACTCCCGCGCTGACGCGCCCCGTGGGGAATGCAGCAACTCCTGAAAGAAGGTCGCCGCCGCTTCGTTGACCTGGAACAGGGCCTGGTGCTCCTCCCGAACCTGTCGCTCGGGTACGCTCACCCCGGCCCGTTGCGCCAGCTGCTTGAGCGTATCGCTGAAACCGGCCTGCTCCCGCTGCATCACAAAGGTGAAGATATCGCCGCCCGTGGCGCAGGCACCGAAGCATCGCCAGCTCTGACGGTCCGGAAACACGACGAATGATGGGGTCTTCTCCGTGTGAAACGGACAGAGCGCCTTGTAGTTACGCCCCGCCTTCTGCAGAGAGGGGACATACTGGCTCACCACATCCACAATGTCCAGGCGCTGCTTTACGTCGTCAGTAAGTGACATATCTACTGCTCAATGATGACCTATCCGGCCCTGTTGGGGAAGATGCCGGCGCGTTCTTCGTCTCTACACCCTTC
>JAPUKM010000190.1 GCA_027295645.1 Chloroflexota bacterium
TATCAGCTCCGCTACCTGCACCGGTTCGAGGCGCTGCACCTGCTGGAGGCATCCGGGTACCGGGTCCTGAATGTCTACGGTGGATTTGACCGCGCCCCCCTTGACGAGTCCAGCACGGAGATGGTCTGGGTGGCCACACCCATCTGAAAACCCCGTGAGTGGCAGGCTCTGCTATCATTATGGGCGTGATGGTACACCGCATATTGGAAGCACCATGACCACCGTCGAGAAAGAAAAAAAATTCCAGGTCGTCTCCGACTTCCAGCCCACCGGAGACCAGCCCCAGGCCATCGAAAAGCTGGCCGAGGGGCTCCTCGCCGGTCAGAGGCACCAGACCCTCATGGGCGTCACCGGCTCCGGCAAGACCTACACCATGGCCAAAGTGGCGGAGCTGGTCCAGAGGCCCACCCTGGTCATCGCCCACAACAAGACCCTGGCCGCACAGCTGGCCACGGAGTTCAAGGAGTTCCTCCCCAACAACGCTGCGGAGTACTTCGTCAGCTACTATGACTACTACCAGCCGGAGGCCTACATCGCCCGGACCGACACCTACATCGAGAAGGACGCCGATGTCAACGACGAGATCGACAAGCTGCGCCACGCCGCCACCCGCTCTCTCCTGACCCGTCGGGATGTCCTCATCGTGGCCTCCGTATCCTGTATCTACGGCCTTGGGTCGCCGCAGGAGTACCAGGGCTTCGTCGCCTCCGTGAAGAAGGGGGAGCGGAAGAACAGGCAGAAGCTCATTCGCCAGCTCATCGATATGCAGTACGAGCGGAACGATATGGACGTCTCCAGGGGCAGATTCCGTATCCGGGGCGATACCCTGGAGCTTCGCCCCGCCTATGAGGACCTGGCGGTGAGGATAGAGTTCTGGGGCGACGAAGTGGAGCGTATCACTGAGGTCGACCCCCTGACCGGGGAGCTGCTGGCCGAGCGGGACTCCATCGAGATCTACCCCGCCAAGCACTTCGTCACCTCGGACGAGAAGCTTCAGCTCGCAATCCGTGATATAGAGGAGGAGCTACGGGACCGCCTGGCATTTTTCCAAAAGCGGGGCAAGCACCTTGAGGCCCAGCGGTTGGAGTCCAGGACCCACTACGACCTGGAAATGCTCCGGGAGGCCGGCTACTGCTCCGGCGTCGAGAACTACTCCCGCCACCTGGCCCGCCGCGCCCCGGGCAGCGTCCCGTGGACACTCATGGACTACTTCCCAGACGACTTCCTCCTGTTCATCGACGAGTCCCACATGACCGTCCCGCAACTCAACGGGATGTACCACGGCGATATCTCCAGGAAGCAGACGCTGGTCGATTACGGCTTCCGTCTGCCGTCGGCAATCGACAATCGCCCCCTCAGCTTTGAGGAGTTTGAGGAGCATGTCAACCAGGTCGTGTACGTCTCCGCCACACCGGGCCCCTACGAGCATCGGCATGCCCAGCAGGTGGTGGAGCAGGTCATACGCCCAACGGGGCTGCTCGACCCCGTCATCGAGGTGAAGCCCACCTCCGGCCAGATCGACGACCTCCTGGAGCAGATCCGCAAGCGTGTTGAGAAGGGGGAACGTTGCCTCGTGACCACCCTGACCAAGCGCATGGCCGAAGAGCTGGCAGACTACCTGCTGGAGATGAACGTCAGGACCCACTACCTCCACTCGGAGATCGATACGCTGGAACGCAGCGAAATACTCAGAGATCTTCGACTGGGCGTCTATGACGTGGTGGTGGGCATCAACCTCCTGCGGGAGGGCCTTGACCTGCCGGAGGTGAGCCTTGTCGCCATCCTTGACGCCGACAAAGAGGGATACCTGCGCTCACAGTCCTCCCTTATCCAGACCGTCGGCCGGGCGGCACGGCACGTGGACGGCCACTGTATCATGTATGCCGACAGAATCACCGACTCCATGCGCCGGGCTCTCGACGAGACGAACCGCAGGCGCGCAATCCAGGAGGCCCACAACCGGGAGCACGGCATTACGCCTGAAGGGATTCGCAAAGCCGTCAGAGACATCACCGAACGGGTGAAATCGATGGCTGAATCCCCCGCGGTCTACACCACCCACCGTGACCTTCCCAAGGACGCCCTCGTGAGGGTCATCAAGGACCTGGAGTCACAAATGCGTCAGGCAGCCAAGAGAATGGAGTTCGAGAAGGCAGCCCTGATGCGGGACGAGATTGTAGAGCTGCGTAAGGTTATGGTTGCGGGAGAGAACGTGTCGCCACCGGCACCGGCCTCCAAGTAATGCCGGCGTGATAGGAAATACAGAGGATATACCCTACTGAAGCCAACTGGGGAGTTCGCTCAATGCGGAACGGCCTTGGTGTACTCAACATATGGATCAACGCCCTTGCGTGGTCCCTTGTCGCCCCGGTCATTCTCTTTTGGGGCGTCAGGTTCCTCATAATCGCCGGCTCTCCCGTCTCTATTCTGGGCTTACTGGGCGGGCTCTTGACCCTTGGCGGCCTTGCCATATTGTGGTTCTTCGCAGCCACCGCCTGGCTGGACCTCCTGAGTAGGCGGATTGAGGTGGCCGGCCGTGTCTACAGAAAATGGACAGTCACCACCCCTAGCTACTCCAGCCAGATTATCGCCAGCAGCGCCCTTCGTCCTGGATACCGCACGGTTCCCAGCACCATTTCTACCTACCATATCGCAATCCTGGAACAGGAGCTCGAAGTTTCGGAGAGGATATACAACTGGCTCTCTGAAGGTGAGGACGTCGTCGTTTCCTACTGGCCTCGCTCAAAGGTCGTATCACGGGTCGATAAAGAGAGCGAGTCATGATCACGAAGACGGCACTCCTCCTCGTACTCGCCGTCTCTGCGCTTGGCGTCCTGGCCTGCTCGCCGAAGCTCGTCCAGACGGACCCCAAGCTTCCGCCGGGCTTCCTGGACACACCGGTCCTCACCGGCGACCTGAACGCGTATCTGTACTTGAGCCAGGGCTCGCCGATATCGTTCCCGCTGGAGCCCTTTGGCGATATCGAGACTATACAAGGGAATCCTCTACTCCCTGAGCCCCTGCTCGGAGAGGCAGATATCCACAGCTTGGCCTTCTGGATGGGTCCGGACCTGGACTCCTTTGGTGGTGACGTCGTGTTCTCGGAAGAGACCGCGGCGGAGATCGCGGAGCTGCTTCTCGCCGCAAAATCGGACAATGTAACCAGCTCGCGCCGCGGTGCGAGTGTGTCACTGGTGCGGGGCACAGGCATCGGGCCTCCGTACACGCACCTCCCCTTTGGAGAGGCCTACCCAACTGCCTGGGACCTCCTGCGGCTGCTTCCGGAGTCACCGCCCGCGGAGCCGGTGGCGGCCGGTTTCCTTGATTCCACCAGTACCGTCATAGACCCTCTCGCCTCCCGTGCGGGGCTCAACCTGGGGCGGCTTGCGCCCGCCCTGGGCTCGGTCAATATCGGTGATGTCGCCTTCGTCGCCTACTCCAACCGCCCCATAACGGTTCCGGAAAAGGTGACCCCTGGCTATCTTCTTGAGCAACAAATAGGTGCCCTCCTCGTCACCAGGTCCTCCTACCCCGGCTTCCTTCTCTCCTTCTTCCTGAACAACTTCTCCGGACGTGTGAACCTGGACAAGATAGAGGTCATGGGAGAGAGCGTGCTCTATCGTGAGTTTGCGGACGTGCACCTGATGGTCAAACCCATCGGGAACACCATCTTCTTCTCCCTGGCACCCACCCGTGACTTCACGGAGAGCCTCATAGCCAGCGTCTTGGAGACCCAGTTGCCGTGAAAGAGGCTCAAAGTTGACCATGTGAATCTACAATTGCTACAATAGGTTGACACTGGAAAGAGAGGGAACCATGGCTACAACCGCAAAAGTATCGGTGGAGCAGGTACGCGAAGCGCTGAAGGATGTATTCGACCCGGAGATTCCGGTCAACGTGATTGACCTGGGCCTTGTCTATGAGATGGATGTCAGCGATAGCAACGAAGTATTTGTGAAAATGACCCTCACCGCTCCCGGCTGCGGCATGGGCCCCTACATCGCCCAACAGGCTGAGTGGGCAGTCGCTGAAATCGAGGGCGTCGAGGACGTCAACGTGGAGTTGACCTTTGACCCCCCGTGGACTCCCGACATGCTCACCGAAGATGGCAAGGTCCTCCTGGGACTGTAGTGCGTCTCAACCTACTGCTCTCGGGAAGATACCATGACTGAGAAACGTCAGCCCCGCACGCCTACTCCCCAGGAGCGCGCTCGTCTGGACGCGATGAAGCGTAACTGGGAGCAGCGCCGGCAGGTCAGCGAGCGCCTTTCGTCCGTCAAGACCAAGCTTGGGGTATACAGTGGCAAGGGTGGCGTAGGCAAGACCACGGTCGCCGTGAACCTCGCCGTAACCCTGGCCCATAGAGGCCTGTCTGTCGG
>JAPUKM010000191.1 GCA_027295645.1 Chloroflexota bacterium
CGGTGAAGCCGGCGGCAACCGCTACGGGGGCCGCGCCAGCGGAGGCGAAGGCCGCGCCACCGAAGAGAAAACGCACAGTGAAGCCGGCGGCAACCGCTACGGAGGCCGCGCCAGCGGAGGCGAAGGCCGCGCCACCGAAGAGACGACGCACGACGGCCTCAACCTCAACTGCAAAGAAGGGGGCCTCCAAGAAGGCCACGCCCAAGAAGGAGCCAACCCAGGAGCCGCCCGGAGAGGCATCGGAATAGCCTGATATGCACCTCTTTCAAGTGTTGATTCGCCCCGTTGTGACGGAGAAGAGTACCCTGCTCCAGGAGCAGGACAAGTACGTATTTCAGGTGAACCTCAGGGCCAACAAGGTGATGATTAGAGAGGCTGTAGAGAAGGCCTACGATGTGAAGGTGCTCTCTGTGAAAACCCTCAAGACCCACGGCAAAATGAAGCGGTACGGCCCTCGGTGGACGAAGCGACCCGATACCAAAAAGGCGATCGTTTCGCTGAAGCAGGGCGAGCGTATTCAGATCTTCGAGGGAGCATAGGGACATGCCGCTCAAAACCTATCGCCCAACGACGCCGGGACGCCGCATAGCGGCCCATCCCTCCTTTGAGGAGCTCACCACAAGCCGTCCGGAGAAGGCCCTGGTGGCTCCCCTCAAGCGCTCGGGAGGGAGAAACGTTCGCGGCAAGATCACTGTCCGCCACCGCGGCGGTGGAGCGAAGCGCGCCTACCGGATCATCGACTTCAAACGAAACAATCCGGGTGTGCCCGGTAAGGTGGCGACCATTGAGTACGACCCCAACCGGTCAACCCGCATTGCCCTCATCCATTACGCGGATGGCGACAAGCGCTACATCCTGTGTCCCCAGTTGCTCAAGGTGGGCGACCGGGTAGAGGCGGGCCCCGACGCCGCGGTACGGGTGGGGAACGCCCTTCCCCTGAACAATATCCCCACCGGCATCCAGGTCCACAACATAGAGATGCAGCCGGGACGCGGGGGCCAGCTGGTCCGCAGCGCGGGAGTGGCGGCCCAGGTGCTCGCCCGTGAGGAGGTCTACACGCTGATCCGACTTCCATCTGGTGAGGTGCGGCGGATTCTGAGCCGATGCATGGCTACTATTGGCCAGCTGGGCAACCCTGACCATAAGAACGTGAAGCTTGGAAAGGCGGGGAAGAGCCGGCATTTGGGACGACGTCCCACGGTGCGGGGATCGGCGATGACCCCCCGGGACCACCCTCACGGCGGGGGCGAAGGACGCTCCCCCATAGGTATGCCAGGCCCCAAGTCTCCGTGGGGCAAGCCAACACTTGGGTTCAAGACCAGACGCAACAAGCGAACAGGCAGCATGATTGTGCGCAGGAGAAAGAGATAGCCGATGTCCCGTTCGATTAAAAAAGGGCCCTTTGTTGAGCCGAAGCTTGCCAAGCGCGTAGAAGCGGCGCAGAACAGAGACTCCAGAACGGTTATCCGTACCTGGTCCCGTGCGTCCATGATCATGCCGAACATGGTGGGTATAACCATAGCCGTGCACGACGGCCGTCGCCACGTGCCTGTCTTTGTCACCGAAAATATGGTGGGACACCGGCTGGGAGAGTTTGCGCCCACGCGTACCTTTCGAGGGCACTCCTCCCGGTCGGAGCGAACCACGCAGGTAAGGCGGACATAGTAGAGATGGCTGTACAGGCAGTAGCAAAGGGAGTGACCATCTCCCCAAAGAAGCTGAAGTGGATCGTGCAATCGGTTCGCGGCATGAGGGTGACTGATGCACTGAGTACCTTGAAGTTCCTCCCGTCACCGGCCGCCAGGGTGGTGGCAAAGGTGGTCAAGTCGGCGGCCGCCAATGCGGAGAACAATCTGATGCTCAATCAGGATGATCTACGCATTGTGGGCATCTACGCCGATAAGGGGAAGGTGCTCAAGCGTATTCGAGCGCGACCCCGTGGCCGGGCATCACGCATTCTCAAGCGCTCCAGCCATATCACTGTAGTAGTTGATGAGGAGACAAGTTAAATGGGCCAGAAGACCCATCCGGTAGGCTTCCGCCTCGGTATCGTCAAGGACTGGCAGTCCAGGTGGTTCGCCTCCTCCGCCAAGGACTTTCGAGCACTGCTGCTTGAGGATATGCGTATCCGTGATGCCGTGCTTACGCAATACCGAGACGCGGGCATCTCAAAGGTTCATATCGAGCGGGGCAACCAGGACCTCATCGTGACGGTGCACACCGCCCGCCCTGGGATCGTCATAGGCCGCGGCGGCCAGAGGATCGAGGAGCTGCGAAAGATCCTGGAAGAGCTCACGGGAAACAGGACCCGCCTCAACGTGCAGGAGATCCGGCAACCGGAGCTGGATGCCTACCTGGTAGCCAGAAATATCGCTGACCAGCTGGAGCGTCGTATCGCCTTCCGGCGGGCCATGCGCCAGGCGCTCGGTCGGGCGATGCAGGCAGGCGCTCTAGGGATCAAGATCATCTGCTCAGGGCGACTTGGGGGCGCCGACATCGCCCGCCGGGAAAAGACGATGGAGGGACGTGTCCCGCTGCACACCCTGCGTGCCGACATCGACTACGGACTTGCCGAGGCGGCAACGGCCATGGGCAGGATTGGGGTGAAGGTTTGGCTCTATAAGGGAGACATCCTGCCCACGCGGCAGCAGGAGGAGGAGCTGGAGGAGCTGGAATCCATAGAGGTTACCCTGTCAGCCAATGAGGCTGAGGAGCAGGAAGAGGTGACGGAAGAGCCGGTGGACGTGGGTGTGGCTGAGGTGGAGACAGAGAACCAGGACACAGAAGATGCTACAGCCGAAGAGAACTAAATACAGAAAGACCCATCGGGGCCGCCGAGGCGGCCTGGCCTTTTCCGGGGGAACGATCGAGTTCGGCGAGTTCGGACTCAAGACGCTGGAGCCCGCGTGGATATCAGCACGCCAGATCGAATCCGCCCGCCGTGCCATCACCCGCTATTTGCATCGCGGCGGTCAGATATGGATCCGTATCTTTCCAGACAAGCCCGTAACCCACAAGCCGCAGGAAACGCGTCAGGGTGGCGGCAAAGGAGCTGTCGATCAGTGGGTGGCGGTGGTCAAGCGGGGCCGGATGCTCTTTGAGATAGGCGGAGTGGGCGCTGACACCGCAAAGGAGGCGCTACGCCTGGCGTCGCACAAGCTGCCCGTGGCCACTCGAATGGTGAGCCGACAGGAGCATGTTAGTAGTGGAGGGTCCTAGACACCGCCATGCGTATTCATGAGATACACGCCCTCTCTATGGAGGACATGGGAAAGGAGCTGGAGAACTCCTATAAGGAGATGATGAACGTGCGTTTCCGGCTGGCCACTCGCCAGTTGAACGATACGTCCCAGCTCAGAAAGGTGCGCAAGACCATCGCGCGTATCAAGACGGTTATGAGAGAACGAGAGCTAATGGAGAAGCAGTCATGAGCCGCGGAAGGCGCAAGACCCGCGTTGGTCGCGTGATCAGCGACAAGATGGATAAGACGGTGGTGGTGTCCATAGAGTGGCGCCAGACTCATCGTCTGTATAAGAAGAGCGTCCGACGCTTTACCAAGCTTGTTGCCCATGACGAACAGAATGACAGCACGGTTGGGGACCAGGTCAGTATCGTAGAGACAAGACCCATGTCCAAGACCAAGCGATGGAGGGTCAGCGAGGTACTCCAACGGCGAGAGGTCCCGGAGCTTAAGCCCGTTGAGGTGGACGCGACCCTTGAGAAGGAGATCCAGGGTGGTCTCACGGAGGAGGCCGCCGTAGCGGTGGCGGAAGAGCCGGTCGCTGAAGCACCCGCTGAGGAGGCTCCAGCGGCTGAGGAAGAGACTCCCGCCGAAGAGCCGGTCGCTGAGGCACCCGCTGAGGAGGCTCCGGTCGCCGAGGAAGAGACCTCCGCCGAAGAGCCGGTCGCTGAAGCACCCGTAGAGGAGGCGGCTGAGGAAG
>JAPUKM010000192.1 GCA_027295645.1 Chloroflexota bacterium
CCCCCTCTGCTGTCTCCCCGGCCTTGCACGTCACCCTTGACACCCCTAGTGGCCCGTGCTAGAGTTTTCCTGGCTTTGTATAGTGACGCTGGGAAAGGGAGTAGTAGGGTACGGACGCGGCCTCAGAGAGCCGGTGGTAGCTGAGAAACCGGCGGCAAGTGGACCTCCCGAACTCGCCCTGGAGCGTCTGACCTGAACCGGCCAGTAGGGTCAGCGGTAGCGCACCGTTAGAGCGCGAGAGTGTCCCCCGGTGTATCGGGGGGAACAAGGGTGGTACCGCGGGAATATACGTCCCGTCCCTTTTGGGACGGGATTTTTGGTGATGTAGCAGTGAAGGAGCGAACGGGGAGCCAGCTGCCATGAAACTTACCGGTGCCCAGATGGTCTGTGAGAGCCTCATCCGGGAGGGTGTGGATGTTGTGTTCGGTATTCCTGGTGGGGCGATCCTCCCCCTGTACCAGACCATGCCGGAGTATCCGCAGATCCGCCACATCCTGACGCGCCATGAGCAGGGGGCGGCCCATGCCGCCGACGGGTATTACCGGGCCAGCGGAAGGGTGGGCGTGGCCTTTGCCACCTCCGGACCCGGCGCAACCAACCTGGTGACCGGGCTGGCCACCGCCTCCATGGACTCCAGCGCCTTCGTGGCCATCACCGGCCAGGTGTCCCGGGCCTCCATCGGCAAGGACGCCTTCCAGGAGACGGATACCACCGGCGTTACGCTGCCCATCACCAAGCATAACTATCTTGTGATGAACGCCAGGGATATCCCCCGCGCGATCCACGAGGCCTTCCACATTGCCAAGACCGGCCGCCCGGGACCGGTGCTGGTGGACATCCCCAAGGATGTCCTGATCGAGGAGGCCGAGTTCGAGTACCCAGAGACGGTGAACCTGCCGGGGTACAAGCCTACCCTGGACGGCCATCCCACCCAGATCAAGAAGGCCGCACGGCTCATCCGTGACGCCAAACGTCCGGTGATCATGGCGGGCCACGGCGTTCACCTAGCCGGGGCCCATGCGGAGTTGAAGGAGCTGGCGGAGAAGGCCCAGATCCCCGTTGTCACCACACTGCTGGGTGTGAGCTCCTTCCCGGAGACCCACGTCCTCAGCGTCGGCATGCCCGGCATGCACGGCGTCGCTTACGCAAGCATCGCCATCGACCGCTCGGACGTGCTCATCAGTCTGGGCGCCCGCTTCGACGACCGGGTCACGGGCCGTATCAGTTCGTTCGCGCCCCTGGCGAAGGTGATCCACATAGACGTGGACCCCTCGGTGATCGGCCAGAACGTCAAGACCCACGTCCCCATCGTGGGCGACCTGCGCAGGGTTCTTCGAGACCTGAACCGGATCGTGGAGCCGCAGAGCCGTCCGGAGTGGCTGGACGAGGTTGAACAGCTCCGCAGAGACCATCCCTCCCTGCGCATCCACCCATCGGATAAGCTGCTGCAACAGGAGGTTATCAGGCAGCTCTCGGAGGTGACACAGGGGAAGGCTCTTATCGTGACCGGCGTGGGCCAGCACCAGATGTGGGCCGCCCAGCACTATATGTTCACCGAGCCCAACAGCTTCATCACCTCCGGCGGCCTCGGGACCATGGGTTTTGAAGTGCCGGCTGCTATGGGTGCCCAAGTGGCCCGGCCGGATGCAACGGTGTGGTCCATCGCGGGAGACGGTGGCTTCCAGATGACCATGTCAGAGCTGGCCACTCTGGTGGAGAATAAGATTCCGGTGAAGTTTGCCCTGATGAACAACCACTTCCTGGGCATGGTGCGGCAGTGGCAGCACCTCTTCTACAAGGACACCTTCTACGCCACCAAGTACACCGGCAACCCGGACTTCGTGAAGCTGGCGGATGCCTTCGGCATGCTGGGTATCCGGGTCACCGACAAGACCCAGGTTACTCCGGCCATTCAGGAGGCCATGGCCCATGACGGCCCGGTGCTGGTGGACTTCATTGTGGACGAAGAGGAGAATGTCTACCCCATGATCCCGCCGGGCGAGAGCCTGAAGCAGCTCATTGAGGCACCGGAGGACCTGGAGCACGTCTCCGCACAGGGCGGCCACGAACTCCCGCTGCCGGAGGGCGATTTCTAGCCTGGCGAAAGGTAAGGGAAAAGCAGTGGCGGTTACTGAGCACACTCTTGTTGCCCTGGTGGAGGACAAGCCGGGCGTGTTGGAACGGGTGTCCAGCATGTTCCGGCGCCGCGCCTTCAACATCTCCAGCCTCGCGGTGGGTCACAGCGAACAGGCCAACCTGTCGCGGATGACCTTCGTGGTGAAGGGCGATGACGACACCGTTGAGCAGGTGACCAAGCAGCTCTACAAGCTGATCGACGTTGTTCGCGTATCGGACCTCTCCAAGGAGGAGATCATCTCCAGAGAGATGGCCCTGGTCAAGGTGCGGACCACCGTCCAGAGCCGGAGCGAGGTCATCCAGATCGTGGACATCTTCCGCGCCAACATCGTGGACGTGGCCGCGGACTCGTTGATCATCGAGGTTACTGGCGACGAGGACAAGATCGACTCGCTGATGGAGCTGCTGAAGCCGTACGGCCTCCGAGAGGTGATGCGCACCGGACGTGTGGCGATGCCCCGCGGCTCGCCGGGCGCTCAGGCCGCGGGCAACGGTCGCAAGCGGGGCGCCGATGTGCCGGCCCACGATGAATAGACGGTAAAGAGGAGTCCTGATGGCAACCATTTACTACGACAAAGACGCCGATAGCTCTCTATTGACGGACAAGACCATCGGCATCATTGGCTATGGTAGCCAGGGGCATGCACATGCCCTCAACCTGAAGGACAGCGGTCACACGGTGATCGTCGGCCTGTACGAGGGCAGCAAGAGCCGGGCCAAGGCCGAGGCCGCCGGTCTCAACGTGGATACCAACGCCAACGTGGCCCGCGACGCCGATATCATCGTCATGCTGCTGCCGGACACCTCCCAGGCGGAGGTCTACCAGAAGGAGATAGCCCCGAACCTTTCTCCCGGCAAGAGCCTGGTCTTCGCTCACGGCTTCACCATCCACTATAAGACTATCGTCCCCCCGGACAACGTGGACGTCTGGATGATCGCCCCCAAGGCCCCCGGGCACCGCATGCGAGAGGTGTTCGTCAACGGACAGGGGGTCCCCGCCCTGCTGGCGGTGCACCAGGACGCCACCGGCCAGGCGAAAGAGCTGGCCCTGGCCTATGCACAGGGGGTGGGCTCCACCCGCGCGGGCATCCTGGAGACCACCTTCAAAGAGGAGACCGAGACCGACCTGTTCGGCGAGCAGACGGTACTGTGCGGCGGCGTCACCTCCCTCATCAAGGCGGCCTTCGAGACGATGGTGGAGGCCGGGTACCAGCCCGAGTCGGCCTACTTCGAGTGCCTACACGAGCTGAAGCTGATCGTCGACATGCTCTACCAGGGCGGTATGAGCTACATGCGGTACTCCGTAAGCGACACCGCCGAGTACGGTGACTATACCCGGGGCCCGGTCGTCATCGACGAGCACGTCAAGGACAACATGAGGAAGGTGCTGGCC
>JAPUKM010000193.1 GCA_027295645.1 Chloroflexota bacterium
GTAGCCGCGTTCGAATTCTGTTCTCCCCGGTGAGCCGCCTACCGTTCGCATCTGTTCCAATAGGGATCTCCAAGTAGGACCGTCAATCTGTAAACACGCAAACGTCGATGCCCTACTATTAATTAGATGACAAGAGAAATATAGTAGGTTTTATGCAAGATCAAGTTATCCTCCATCTTTCGGGAGGGGCCGGGGGCAACGGATGCATCAGTTTCCGCAGGGAGAAGTATGTCCCGCGAGGGGGACCTGATGGAGGAGATGGAGGCGATGGAGGCAGCATTCGGGTTACGGGCAGCGACGGCCTCTCCACGCTGGCCCATTTCCGGCAGGGACAGCGCGTGGCTGCAAAGCCGGGCCGCAATGGAAAAGGGAAGAAGCAGCATGGGGCCGCAGGGGAAGACCGCAAGCTGACCGTCCCCAGTGGGACCGTGGTATGGAAGATTGAGAAGGACTCCAAGGTGAAGATCGGAGAGATAACAGAGCCCGGGCAGCAGATTCTCGTTGCCAAGGGAGGCTCCGGGGGGAGGGGGAACGTCCACTTCGCCACCTCAATAAATCAGACACCAGTGTTGGCCCAGGAAGGTGAGGTCGGTGAGGAGTGTACGGTTCTCCTGGAGTTGCGCCTCATAGCAGACGTTGGGCTCGTTGGAGTGCCCAACGCAGGGAAGTCGACCCTGCTGAGTAGAATATCCAATGCGAAGCCGCAGGTGGCCGACTATCCGTTCACGACCAAGGAGCCAGTCCTAGGCGTGGTTCAGCTGGGGTGGAAGTCCTTCGTCGCCATTGAGATCCCCGGCCTTTTGGAGGGAGCGCACACAGGAGTTGGTCTAGGGCTGGAATTCCTGCGCCATGCGAGGAGAACGCGCCTGCTGATTCATGTGGTTGACGGATCGGCTGAGGACCCGGCAGCCGATGTGCAGGCAGTCAACGAGGAGTTGCGCATGTACGACGAATCGCTGGGTGCCCGCCCACAGGTTCTGGTGGTCAACAAGAGCGACCTCCCAGATGTCCAGAAGAGGGTCCCGGATCTGAGGAAAGGCCTGCTTCCTGAAGGCGGCTCCGTCCACGTTATCTCTGCAGTGACGGGAGAGGGGGTTGCGCAGCTTCTCGCACAGGTGCAGACGTTGCTGGAACAACTACCGAAAAAGCCGCCCGAGCCGCCCGACGAGCCACCGGTGCTCCGGCCAAAGCCAAGGGAGACGCGTATATCTGTGGCCAAAAAGGGAGATGTCTATGTTGTGACAGCCCCCAGAGTGGAGCGGCTGGTTGGATTGGCCGATCTGAGGCAGTTTAGCGCCAGACTCCAGTTGCGACAGGAGTTGGCGAAGATTGGCGTCGTGCGGGCCCTGGAGGAGGCCGGGGTTGAACAGGGAGATTATGTGAGAATCGGAGAGGTTGAGATACGATGGGAGTAATATGCGCATCGGGATTCTAGGTGGGACCTTTGATCCCATCCATATCGCCCACCTGATCGTCGCAGAGGAGGCGCGGGTACAGTTGAACCTGAAAGAGGTGGTATTTATTCCCGTTGGCCAGCCGTGGCTAAAGGCGGACCAGCCGGTCTCTCCCGCCAATCTCCGCATGGAGATGGTGCGGGTAGCCATCGCCTCAAACCCGTTCTTTCGCGTATCCTCAATAGAGGTGGACCGCCCAGGGCCGACGTATACACTAGACACCCTGGTGGCCCTGCGAGAAGAGTTGGGGCGGGAGGCGGAGCTTCATTTCATCCTTGGGACAGATGCTCTCCAGGACTTGCCCCGCTGGAAGGAGCCCAACCGGATTCTGGAGCTGTGCACCCCGGTTGTATTTACCCGCCCGGAGTATGAGAACGTCTCGCCCACCCGGATGGAGGAGGCTCTGCCCGGTATAGCGAAGAAGGTGCGGGTGCTCCGTGACCCCCAGATAGGGGTCAGCGGCACGGAGATCCGCCGCCGGGTTGCCGACGGAACCTCAATTCGCTACCTGGTTCCCGAAGGCGTGGAGCGGTTCATTATGGAGCACCGTCTGTACTGCAAGGAGGAGGCCGATGGATAACAGAGACGATACGGCCGTCGAGGTGGCAAAGATCCTGTTGGATGTTCGGGCCGTAGCCATCAACACCGTCAATCCTTATGTATACGCCTCCGGAACTATCAGCCCCATATACTGTGACCTGCGTCTTCTTATGGCCTTTCCCCGGGAGCGGGACAGGATCGTCGATATGCTGACCAGCGCCATCACGGAGACCGTGGACACCGCCAAGATCGATGTCATCGTCGGTGTAGCCACAGCCGGCAACCACTGGGCTGCGTGGGTCGCCAAAGCACTGGACAGACCAATGGCGTACGTGAGAGATGCACCCAAAGAGCACGGCACTCAGCAGCGGATTGAGGGAGGGGTGAAGTCTGGGCAGAGGGCGTGGGTCTTCGAGGATTTGACCAGCACAGGAGGCAGCGCCATCTCCGCCGCCCTGGCTCTGCGAGAGCAGGGGGCGACGGCTGACTACTGCTTCAGCATCTTCACCTACGGGTTCCAGCGGGCAGGGCAGGCCTTCGCCGATGCTGGCATTAATCTGGTGACGCTGTGCAGCATCTCAACTCTCCTAGAGGTTGCCACCGCTCAGGGGAATATCACGGGAGAAGAGGAGCACGCCGTCCGAGAATGGCTGAGAAAGGGCCCAATAGTCGCTACGCGGGTGGACCCGGCTCACCCATAGCAGAGTGAGCACAGCCCGCCCACCCCTAGATATCCAGGTTGCGGACCTCTTTGGCGTAGGTCTGGATGAACTCCTTGCGGGGCTCCACAGCGTCCCCCATCAGCGTTGAGAACATCTGGTCAGCCAGGATGGCATCCTCAGTGCTCACCCGCAGGAGGGTCCTTTTCTCCGGGTCCATGGTGGTCTCCCAGAGCTGATCGGGGTTCATCTCTCCCAGACCCTTGTAGCGCTGGATGCCCACTCCGGATCTGTCGGCGTGCTGGCCCAGGACGATTGGCAGTTGGTCCCAGGACACGTCTTCGTCAACCTTCTTACCCTTCTTCTCCACTACGTGGGGCCCATCGGCCATTTCAGGGTAGATATCGAAGCATCTATGCATGGCCGGCGAGTCGAAGGCGGTGGCCGTGAGCTTGAACTTGTTCCCTTCCGGGAACTCGACGGTCAGCACCTCTTCATTCTGCTTCTTATCAAAGGAGGGGCTGAACTCAATTCCCTTTTCCTGGAGTAACGTCCTGGTCTGGAGCATGGCCTGGTTGGCGCTTGAAATGCTCTGCCGATACCATTCCCCTATGCTCGACTGCAAGAGCAGCATGACGAAGTCGGAAGGGATGCCGTGCCGCTCCAGCTCTGCGATGCTGTCCTTGAACAGCTCAGCGGCCCTAAGCAGCCTTTCAATATCAGCGCCGGTTTTGCTCTTTGCCCCGTTCTTCCCGGTCACTTTCAGACTCCCAAACGCCTGCTTGGCAAGCCACCGGTCCTTATCCTCCTCCGTGTAGATCCACTCCTCGCTCTTCCCCTTGGAAACCTTGTACAGTGGGGGCTGAGCGATGTACAGGTTGCCCTCCTCCACCATGGGGCGCATGTGGCGGTAGAGGAAGGTGAGGATGAGGGTACGGATGTGGGAGCCATCCACATCCGCATCAGTCATGATGATAACCTTGTGATACCGCAGCTTGCCGAGGTCAAAGTCCACCGCTTCCGGGTCGGCGTTGCGATGGAATCCGGTCCCCAGGGCCGTGATCAGCGCCCTGATCTCCTCGTGGGCAAGCATCTGCTCCTCTCTGGCCTTCTCCACATTGAGGATCTTGCCTTTCAGGGGCAGGATGGCCTGGAACCGGCGGTCGCGGCCCATTTTGGCCGAGCCGCCCGCGGACTCACCCTCCACGAGGTAGATCTCGCACAGAGAGGGGTCACGCTCCTGGCAATCAGCGAGCTTGCCGGGGAGAGACCCGCCGTCCAGAGCGTTCTTCCGGAGCACCATGTCCCTGGCCTTGCGCGCTGCCTCTCTGGCCTTCTGAGAGACCACGCACTTCTCGATGATCCGCCGTGCCTCTAGGGGGTGCTCCTCCAGCCAGTACACCAGGCCCTCGGTGATGACCGTCTCCACCTGGCTCCGCACCTCGGGGTTGCCCAGCTTGGCTTTGGTCTGTCCCTCGAACTCGGGATCGACCAGCTTGATGCTGATGACCGCGGCAAGCCCTTCGCGAACGTCTTCGCCGCTCAGGTTGGGCTGGTCATCCTTCAACAGTTTCTGCTTCCGCGCGTGTTCGTTGAGGGCGCGGGTCAGGGCGGCGCGGAAGCCGGTGAGGTGGGTGCCGCCGTCGGGCGTATTGATACAGTTGGCGAAGGAGTAGATAAACTCGGAGAGTCCGGTATTGTACTGGAGGGCCGCTTCGATGATGGTGCCCTCTATGGTCTTCTCAATGTGGATGGGCGTTGCGTTGAGTACATCTCGATTATTGTTCAGGTGGCCCTGGACGAAGTCAGAGATCCCGCCCTCGTAGTGAAAGGTCTCTTCCCACTTCTCAGCACCCCGAGCGCGGTGCCAGGGGCTCTCCATGTGGATCGTTATCCCCCTGTTCAGGTAGGCCATCTCCCGAAACCGCTCGCTCAGCACGTTGAAGTCGTACTCCATGGTGGAGAAGATGGCAGAATCGGGCAAAAAGGAGATGGTGGTGCCACGGCCGTCACCATCGGGGGAATCGGTAAGGTCGCCAAGCGGCTTACCCTGGGCGAACTCCTGGACGTACCGTCGCCCATCTCGCCACACCTCAACCTGCGTGTACTTGGAGAGGGCGTTGACCACCGAAGCTCCGACGCCGTGGAGACCGCCCGAGACCTTGTAGGCGCCGCCGCCGAATTTGGCCCCGGAGTGAAGGGTTGTCATAATGGTCTCAAGTGCGGGTCGGCCAGTGGTGGGATGGAGGTCAACCGGAATGCCGCGGCCGTTATCGGTGATACGGGCGGTGCCGTCCTCCTCCAACACCACCGTGATGCGGTCGCACGTGCCGGCCATCGCCTCATCAATGCCGTTGTCGACGATCTCGTAGATGAGGTGGTGGAGGCCCCGTTGATCGGTGCTTCCGATGTACATGCCCGGCCGGCGGCGAACGGCCTCCAGTCCTTCCAGGACCTGGATATCACGGGCGGTGTACTCAGGCATACTCTTTGAAACCTTCTGAGCCATATCATCCCCCTTCCTGGGGTAAATGTCCCATCGGTCGGCTACGAGCAGCGCCGACCGGGGAATATGCAGGATCAGTGCATGCTACAGGAGAGCGAAAACGCGTTCAGAGGGCACCAGAGTTGGTCGAAACGAACGACGAATATATGACATGAGGGCTGATCAACGCT
>JAPUKM010000194.1 GCA_027295645.1 Chloroflexota bacterium
CTAAGCAGAGAGCTGTACGATCTTTGCGTTTGTCCCTCCTCTCTTTAGTCGGCGTTGCTCTCGGCGAGCTTCCTTCAGCCTCTTGATCGCCTCAAGTAGGTTGTTAGAAAACGCAGATTTTCAGCGACCAGCTAGGTCCACTGAGCGAAGGCCATGGCACACCCGGTGCCCGCTGGTGTGCGGTAGCAGGGAACGTAGTCGAAGAGCTCCATGTCCAGGTCTTCAGCCACTCCCGCCGCCGCGATCCAGGTCCTGTTCTCCGAGGTCCCCGCCTGCAGTCGGTTCAGGGGCAGTGCGGCGATGCCAGCCTCGTCCTTCTCCTGGATTACCTTGAGGACTTGGCGATCCACCTCCTCGTCCACCACAAAATGGCTGGCCCCGCCAGACGCTATGACCGCCACCCGCGTATCGCTGTCCCACGACTCCACGGCAGCCCGTATCGCTCGACCCAACTGGTAGCACCGCTGGGGGGTGGGCTGGTTAGGGGGGTAGTAGGTGTTCACGTGGATGGGCACAGTGGGGATGATGCCGCTCTGGCTCATGATGCGCCGCCACACGAATCCGAAGGCGTGACTCATCATCTTGTCCGGCTCCAGGGCGCGCATATGCATCACGTCAAACTCCTGGGCGTTGAGGGACTCGATGATGTGCAGGCTCAAATCCGCGTTCACGGGGTACTCTTGGACTCCATCCCCGCCGTAGGCCTCCGAAACGGCCCGCATGGCAGCGTCATCGCTCCCGAAGCCCCTCTCCCTCTGGGCGAAGGGGACCTTCTCACCCCAGAAGACGCAGAGGGCGGGCATGACGTCCTTGGTGAAGATCTCCTGCTGGTCGTCGCCGAACATGATCAGGACATCGGGCTTGGCTTTGGCCAAGGCCTCGGCGACTTTGGCGATCCCCTTCTGGTTCGCCTCGTGCCTGGCCTTGAACTTCTCCTCGGTGATCTCCTTGGCGATGGCCGGGTCCGCCTCGGCTAGCAGATCCTCATAGGTCATGTGCTTGCCGTCGGGGACTCGATAGATATTAGGGTTCCTTTTGTCCCGCTCCGCGTAGGCAGTCCAGAGCTCTACGGGGACGCTAAGCAGGGGGCTGTGGGAGGTTATCAGACCTAACACTATCTCTCCCATGGTCATTCCTCCTCTTTTAGTCCGCTTTGTCTTCGCGAGCTTCCTTATTCATTTCCCATGCGTATTTGGGCCGGAAGCGGCGACCCGTATGTCAACATCCTGAAAGCAAGTGTACATGCTTCACCACTAGCACCGAGTTAGCCATGCACCCCGGGCCTTAGTCGGTGCAATGATCGACCAGCGTTTTGAAATTAATCCTGCAAGCGCTGGATTACCGGGCGGCCTTAATCAGCTCCAGATGGCTCCATGTGCCTGAGATGGCCCCTGGGAACTCCCAATCGCTGACGAATTTGGGATTGATCAACACCTCCGCCTTGAGCCAGAACAGGGGCACGTCGATATAGTTGATATAGGCGACCTCCCCACTTTGCCGTAACAGATCTCGCTGCCTGGTCAGCTCCAGCGTCGTCCGCGCCTCCACGAACAATTCGTTCATCAACGGAATCTCCGGCGAGCCTATGCGCGTCTGGGGGGAGTCATAAACTCGGATTCCCAGCCCAAGGTGGGAACTGGTGGCTGAGATCTGGTAGTGATTGTCAAATTCCCAGGCACGCGATTTGGCTGATTGTTGGGCCCTATCCATGACTACTATGTTCGCTTTCACGCCCACATCACGCCAGAATCCGACGATTGCCTCTTGCACGTCCTCAGACCCACCGTACTCAGTTCGTTTTACCATTAACATATTGGTTTCAAATGGGTTGTTTTGGTCATAGCCGGCCTCCGCTAAGAGTTCGCGTGCTTTCTGGGGATCATAGCCGTAGGCCTCTGAAAAGCGCTGTTCCCAGGAGGGGTCCCAGGCGGGGCGGGTTGGGTGGTAGTTGTTTCTCGCCATGATCTCGCCCTTGCCGCGGAAAAAGGACTCGTTTAGCAGGTCTCGGTCAATCGCCTGGTTCAGAGCACGGCGGACCCGTACGTCCTGAAGTGGGGAGTCCGGATACCGCTGTTGGAACGATTGGCCCACGGGGAGATCAGCCGCCCAGGCCACATCCGGTGCGTCAAACATGCAGCAGAAGGTAATGAGAAATGTTCGCAACCCCGGTACTGGGCCTTGGATAAGCTTCATCCCCCCGCTCAGAGCTGTGGGACGCTGGTCTTCCGGGAGGTTGGTGATATGGATCTCTTCCGTGAGAAGGGAAGCCAGTCGGGTTGAGGCCTCATCAAGCCAGCGAATCTCCAACTCCGGGAAGTCGGCGGTAATCCGCCAATGGTCTCCAGGTACGCGCTCGTAGCGTACGAACTGCCCCTGGGCCCGCTCCAGGAACTGGTAGGGGCCTGTGCCCGCCAGGGGCTCATCCCCTCCCAAGGGATACTCCCCGACTGCATCGAACGAGGCCTTGCTCGTCATGAGATTGGCCTGCTGTTGCTCCGACGCGAAGGTAATGAGCAAGTCCATGTTGGGTGCTACAGCATTGACCACCACTTCGTAGTCGTTAATCACCTGGAGTCCCTCAACAGCGCCTTTCACAAATCCGGACTCACCATGCAGAGAATCTGGATGGACCAGGGTATCATAGGTAAACAGCACGTCCTTGGCCGTGAACTCTCCCCAACCCTTGTGGAGCTGGACCCCTTTCCGGAGCTTGAACCTGTAGGACTTTCCATCTGGCTCAATGCTCCACTCTGTCGCAAGCTGTGGCACAAACGCGCCCGTCTTGGGATCCATGCCGATCAGATACTCGTACATCGGCGTCACTTGGAAGAGTGTGGTAGGGCCGCCATCCAAACCTGGCGTGACGATATCTTGGCTAGGTGTGTTAATCCCAAATATAACTCGATTCAACTTGGGGGCCGCTGGCGGCGGCACCGAAGTAGGTGCAGTGGTGGCAACGGGTGCGGCGGCCGCCTGAGGTGCAGTGGTGGCAGCGGGTGCCTGTGTTGGAGCCGCCGAGGCAACATCCTCATCGTCGCTACTGGAACAAGCCAACAACAGACCAACGATTAGTGTGCAAGCCAACATCAAACCTGTG
>JAPUKM010000195.1 GCA_027295645.1 Chloroflexota bacterium
GGGTGTGGCCACCCAGACCATCTCCGTGCTGGACTCGTCAAGGGGGGCGCGGTCAAATCCACCGTAGACATTCAGGACCCGGTACCCGGATGCCTCCAGCAGGTGCAGCGCCTCGAACCGGTGCAGGTAGCGGAGCTGATAGTCCCGCCAGGTTGAGTTGATCACCTTGCCCCGCTGGTCAAGCCTTTCGATGATGGTGCGGGCGTTGACGATCTGGTTGAAGTTGTCGTAGCGGTTCTGGTGCCAGACGGCCAGCCGGTGGCCCGTCGCCGGGTCGGTCACTTGATAGTCGTGGATGGGTGTTTCCTGGTCGCCGGTGAGCAGCTCCAGGTCCGGTACGAAGGCGCTGAAGACCAGCCTTCCACGCGGGGCCAGATGGCCCTTGATGGTGGCCAGAGCCTGCCGCTGCTCGGCTACCGAGAGCAGGAGAAGGAAGGAACGGAATGGGATGATGACCAGGTCAAACTGACGCTTCAGCCTGAACGTCCTCATGTCGCCGTGAGCAAAGCGGAGGAGGTCGACGCTGAGATCAAGCCGCCTCGCTTTGGAGCGGGCGGTCCTCAGCATCCTTGCGGAGTTGTCGAGGCCCACGATGTGAATACCCGCCTGGGCGATGGGGATGGCTACACGGCCGGTGCCGCAGCCCAGCTCCAATACCGATCCACCCGACGCCCTGGCCTCCTCCACCCAGAAGGAGATGTCGTTCAGATGTGGGACATGCTCCAGATGGCTATGGACGGCATCGTAGATGTCTGCCCAGCTGTCGCCGTAAGAGACCATGGCTTCTCGTTAGCCCGCCAGCCGCTGGAGGGCCTGCCGCACCTGCTCCTCCAGGCTGAGCTCCGAGAGGTCGCCGAGTTCGGCCACCGCGCTGTGGATTTCGCTGGGGGAGTAGCCGAGGGCACCCAAGGCGGCGGCCAACTCTCCGTGGGCCTGCTGGACGATGGCAACCGGCATACCCCACTCCTGCTCCATGCGGCTCTGCAGGTCCAGGACGATCCTTCCGGCGGTCCGCCGTCCTATGCCGGGAACCTTTGACAGGGCGTCGACGTTGCCGGAGACGATGGCCACCGCGGCCTCTTCCGCGCTCATCACCGAGAGGGCGCTGAGCGCCAGCTTTGGGCCTACGCCGTTTACGCCCACCAGCAGCTCAAAGAGACGCTTATCCTCGGAGGTCGGGAAGCCGTAGAGGGTGACGGCATCGTCCCGAATGACCAGGAAGGTCTCCAGTGTTACCTGGGAGCCCACGGGACCAAGGGAGTCCAGAGCCGAAGAGGGCACCTGTACCTGAAGGCCAACACCCCCCACCTGCACGACCACATGGTCCGGCCCGATGGACTGCAGTACACCTTGAACTGATGCGATCATATCCTAAAGACCTCTAGCTACTAAGAGTGCTTGCGCCTCATCCCTGTGCAAGTATCTGCTTCTCGGTTCGGGCGCGAATATGACATAGCGCAACGGCCAGGGCGTCGGCGGCGTCTTCCGCCATATCCGACTCCTCTATGTCAAGCTGCATGCACACGGAGCGCTGGACCTGATCCTTGCTGCTACCGCCGTATCCGGTCACCGCCCGTTTCACCTCGGCCGGCGCGTACCGGGCGGCATCCATGCCCCTGCTGGCGGCAGCTATGAGAGCGACGGCCTGAGCCTGGCCGATTGCTATGGCTGTCCTTGGGTTCTGGGATACGAACGGCTCCTCTACGGCCACCTCTGTGGGCTCCCACCGCTCCATAAGCTTCAAAAGCTCTGTGTGGATGTGATGGAGCCGGTGTCCCAGGGGAAGCCGCCGACCCGGAGCCAAGACTCCCCAGGTCAATGCCGCGATCTCTCCCTCCGCCTCTTCCACGAGGCCGTAGCCTAAGCGATGGGTCCCGGGATCGATGCCGAAAATGCGGGAAGGGACGGGATTACCTCCTGGGCGGCCTGCACAGGACCACAGGCATTATTGAGGTGGCCCAACGGTTACGACGCGGCGCTGTACTCTGCAAGCGCCTCCTCTGGGAAATCGGCGTTGGTGTAGACTCGCTGGACGTCGTCCAGCTCCTCCAACTTGTCGAGCAGTCGCAGGGTCTGCTGGGAATACTTCACATCCAGGGCGACCATGCTCTTGGGCACCAGGGACAACTCCGCATTGGCTACCGTGGCCCCGGACTCCTCCAGGGCGCGTCGTACAGATTCAAAGCTTTCGAGCGAGGTGCGCACTTCGAGGACCGCGGCATCCAATTCGAAATCCTCGGCTCCGGCGTCGATGGCCACCAAGGCCAGCTCCTCCGCCTGCTCTGGCGAAACGTCCAGAGTGATCACACCCCTGGATTCGAAGTTCCAGGCGACGCAGCCTGCCTCTCCGAGGTTCCCGCCGCCGCGGACAAAGGTGCTGCGGATGTCGGAGACGGTGCGATTGCGGTTGTCGGTCAGGGCTTGAAGCATGATTGCGGTGCCGCCGGGGCCATACCCCTCGTATGTCGCCTCTTCCAGGGTCTCCTGGCCCCCGTCACCGGTGCCAGCGCCCCGCTTGATGGCCCGCTCGACGTTGTCCATGGGCATGTTGCTGTCTCTGGCCCTCTGGACGGCGAGACGCAGGCGCACGTTCATCTCAGGATCGGCACCCCCCTGGCGTGCGGCCACGGTGATCTCGCGAGCGAGCTTGGTGAAAAGCTGGCCACGGCGGGCGTCCACCACACCCTTCTGATGTTTGATGGAGGACCATTTAGAATGTCCAGACATACCCTTCATCCAGTCAGAGTTAGATTGGATCGGCTTGCATTGTAGCATCGGCGGGAGGGAGGGTCAAAGGCGTTCAAACGCTGTTCATACGCATCGGTAGCGGGCATGGTGGATTTTCAGGGGGCATGGATGTGACTTGACAATGTTGCGGAGTCATGCTACGCTCTGGCACTAGTCGATTTATGCCCTTGGAACAGCGTAACTCGTCCCGCAGCTTGTTTTATACCCTTGGCGAACTTTGTGCCTGCTAAGTCATCAGTAGGCGTTTGTCCTTTTCCACGTAAGGAGCGTGATCTCTATGGTTTTGTCCGCCGCCCGCGATTCCTCACCCCGGGAGATGTCGTATGCTCAACAGCCCCAGGTTCTGGAGCTACCGAACCTGATCCAGGTCCAGATCGACTCCTTCAACTGGTTCAAAGAGGAGGGTCTCAGTGAGCTGTTTCAGGAGATTTCCCCCATTATGGATTTCACCGGAGACCGCTTTGAGCTCCACTTTTTAGACCACGATTTCATACTCCCCAAGTACTCCGAGCAGGAGTGCCGCCGGAGAGAGAGCACCTACGCAGCCTCTCTCCATGTCACTGCGCGCCTGGTGGTGAAGGAGACTGGGGAGATCAAGGAGCAGAAGCTCTTTTTGGGCGAGGTTCCATGGATGACCTCCAACGGCACGTTCATCATCAACGGTGCCGAAAGGGTGGTTGTTAGCCAACTGGTCCGTTCGCCCGGGGTTTACCTGACCACTGAGAAGGACCTGACCTCTGACCGCGACCTGTGCTATGGGAAGCTGATCCCCTACCGTGGGGCCTGGATGGAGTTTGAGACGAGCACAAGAGACGTGCTGTCGGTGAAGGTTGACCGTAAGCGCAAGGCCCCGATCACGACTCTCCTGCGGGCCATTGGCATGGTAGATGATGAGGAGCTGTTGGCGCTCTTCGAAAAGGTGGACGCCAATCCCGACCACCGGTACATGAGGACGACGCTGGACAAGGATATTCAGCTTGAAAACCGGCAGAACGGGTTCCGCGAGGATGACCTTCAAAAGGTCTGGGCACAGTTCAGGCCGGACAAGCCCTTTCAGGTGGAGCTGGCGAACAAACTGGGGAATGCCCTGTTGGAGTTCTATCGCCGGCTGCGCCCTGGGGAGCCCCCCAGCCTGGAAAACGCCCGTGGCCTGGTACGCGACCTCTTCTTCGAGCCGCGTCGCTACGATCTGGGCAGGGTGGGCCGCTACAAGCTCAACAGCAGGCTGGGCCTGGACGAGCCAGCCACCACCCGCACCCTCACCCAACGGGACCTGATCGCCGTGTTCCGTAACATGATCCAGATAAACAACGGGCGGGGCGCTACCGACGACATAGACCACCTGGGCAACCGCCGGGTCCGCG
>JAPUKM010000196.1 GCA_027295645.1 Chloroflexota bacterium
CGAATGACCGTTCAATATGCATGTCTCTGCGCAACCTTGCTTTCCTAACCTTTCGTTCCGAATACGAGGGTGTCCATAAGGTGCCGTACGTCTGGAAGAAGCTCTAATGATAAGATCGCCTGCGACGTTTCTTGGATGTGGTGATCCTTTAAAACGCCTTGCGTAAACTTGTTGTACAAAGCGACTATTTCGGCGGTTGTTAGCGGTGAGTCGTGAGATCCTACAGGATAGGTTCTCACCGCAGAGAACTCGGCTCCATTTTTTGTTCTGATGGTTACTTGGGCGGGTGCAACTCCGGTCTGTTGATCGAGTTGGGGACTCTGGATAAGTTTCACGCGCCGGCGCGCCTCTTGAAAGCGCGGTGCGTTGATGGCTTCAATGGTCATGTCCTCCAGACGTACATCTCTTCCGAGCATTGCCGCCGCCAGCACATGTTGGAAGCTAAATTGTAGATCACCGATAGTCTTTGGAAGTGGCCGATCGCAAAATTCATCGTAGGGGGTGATATGATCTTCGATGACGTCCACATCTTCATAGGATAACCCGTGCGTCTCGAATAGCTCGACAACACAGTCAATATGTCGATGTAGAATCCAACAACAAGGATATTTCTTAATTGAAAATTCGCGAATCATCCACCGCTGCCCAAGACCTTCGGTCATCTTTGGCGGGTCTACCCTGTCTTCGCCGATGACGGATGAAAGGTATTGTGCAAGGTCGGGATTTCCAGTCATGCCTTGCTGAGCGGCCTCTGCAGCCACTATACCTTGAAAGGCCTGAAGAGCGGACTCCAGATAATGTGCATCCGTACCAAAGTTTACGAACGATAGCGGTGACGTGGACAAAGCGAGTCCTATCGCTGAAGCCGTTTGCTTTTCGTCTAGACCAAGAGCCCGAGCGGCAGCGAGGGCGGGCCCGACAGCCCCGGGAAAAAGCGTTATCCCCAAATGGTGGGGACTAAACATGCAAGTACGCGCGTGCGCTTCAAGCCCTACGACTAGGGCCTCTGTTAAGGTCCTACCCGAAAGCCCCTTCGCCTCCGCCAGTGAAAGGAGGAGGGGCACGACCGTGATATCCCAGGAAGGCCCCTCAATGAACCGAAGGTCCTCGAGTTCATGTGCATGGCTGAAGAAGGAGTTGAGGAATACCGACTCCCATAAGCTGGTCTTGAAACCAGATCCAACTACTCCTGCATCTGGAGTCGATTGATGAGCCAGGATGAGTTTTGCCATCTTCTGTCCTGCGGGGGTGGCTGACCCCGCGATCATACCCGCGACCGTTTTTAGTGTTAACGCTTTGGTCATGGCCACAACATCTGACGGAATATCCTCGTACGACGTATTCAGGACGAAGTCAACCAATTTTGTTGCCACTTCCCTACTCATCGATCCTCCTGTTGAACAAATTCCCCGAATGCCTAAGGTGAACTTCGCCCCAGCTTTCGCCTCAGGGTTCAGCTCAATCACTTTAGCTGAACAAAATCAGCTATCCGGCATCCTAGCGGCGGTACTCAGACCAAAGGCATCAGCTCGTCTCTCAGCTGCTTCACGTAGGACGTTTTGTCAGCGACCACAACAGGGACCATAAACTGGCTGACACCGCGGGGCTCCAGGTCCTTGATCTGCTGCGCACACTCCTGAGGAGTGCCGGCGATGGCGAAGCGGTCCGCAAAGTAGTCGGTAAGACCCAGGCGTTCCATCAACTTGACGTTCGGATTTTCATCGGCTGGACTTGCATGGGACACCGACGTATATCCGCTAATGAATTGTCTAACGCTCTCGGCCACATTATCGGGGACAAACTTCCCAACCAGGGTGAACCGCAACGAGACGAACGCCACCGTGGACAGGATGCCCTTCATCGCGTCAATTGCCTTGCGACGGCTCTCTCCGATGCCCACGGGAGCGTACCACCACACATCGATATCATCCAACGAGCGCCCGGCCTCTTCGGCACCGGCTCGCATCGTTTCCTGGGCCGCCTGGATGATCTCTGGTACCAGCCCCAACGCGACCCACACGATGTCTGCGAGACGCCCGGCCATGTGGAATCCCTTCGGTCCACTGACCGGAATTCCGATCGGGATGTGCCGGCTACCCCAAGTCAACTTGGCCGTGCTGCCTTCCAAATCAGTAGAGCCTTGCTCCAGTAGCTCCCGAATGTGCTTAATAGGCCGCTCCAGCGAGCCCAGGGACGGCGGTTTTAGCCCGAGGTTGTAAATAGCACTGTCTCCCGGCCCTATCCCCAAGAATGCCCGGCCCTCACTTATGTCGTCCAAGGTCATGGCGGCACTCGCGGTGACGGCAAGGTGGCGGGTAACGGGATTGGTAACCCAAGGCCCTATCAGGATATTCTTAGTGTTCATCGCCGCCAGAGCGCAGCTACTCCATGTCTCATGAAACAGAGACTGGGAGTCCGCAACTCCAATGGCCGCTATACCGCATTCGTCCGCCAGTCGAACACACCGCAGGAAGTCTTCCAACGACGCGGGAGTGACTCCTAGCGCAAACTTAACGGTCATCGAGACACCTCCACAGGTGGTCTGCTGAGCACGCCAGGAATCTTAGCACAGCGTTTGTGAAAACCAAACACAAGGGGTTCTTCGCGTGCGGGACAGCAGTACCCCACTGCGCATCACAGCAAGGCCGCTGACCTGGCGGTACACTCCGCAAGTAGGTATCATGATTCAAGTGAGGGGGATTGCGATGTCAAAGTGGTGGTGGTCGTAGAGGAGATATTCGTCAGGCGGTCCTTTGCCCGCTAGCACCGGCTGGATTACATGGTCAACGCTTCGCCTCGAGTGCTCATAGTGGCCCGAGATCCTCTGGCCCGGGCTGGGCTGGCGGCATTGATGGCCGACCAACCAGAGGTCACCGTTGTCGGGCAAGTTGCCGGATCATCTGACCTTTCGGTTGAGCTTGAGGTCTACAGCCCTGATGTACTGTTGTGGGATCTGGGGCTGGATCCCGAAGCAGATCTGGAGTACTTGGCGGAACTGTCGAGTGACAGTCCGCCCATCGTGGCTCTCCTCCCCGATGAGGCACATGCCGCCGAGGGATGGATGGCGGGGGCACGTGGACTCCTCTTCAGGGAGACGGACGCCTCCAGCTTGGAGGCGGCTGTAGCGGCCGTGGCCAGTGGTATGGTGGTCCTGAACCCACAGCTGGCCATTACTGTGATAGCCGCGGGAGGCCGTACACCAAGGCCGCAGTCCGGAGGTCTGACACCTCGAGAGTTGGAGGTGCTTAATCTTTTGGCAGAAGGGTTGCCCAATAAGTCCATTGCCTCCCGGTTGAGCATCAGCGAACACACCGTCAAGTTTCACGTCAACGCTATCTTGAACAAACTGGGTGCTCAGAGCCGTACTGAGGCCGTCATCCAGGCCTCACGCCAGGGCCTCCTAGTCCTTTGACCTATCCCTTAACCTATCCTTTTTACCAAGTCCACCCTGACCGATCGGGCGATGTCAGGGGCCTCTCTCGCAGGTAAGCTAAAACTAGATATCTGTCACTGACGAGGAGGTCCATACAAATGGTAGGGATATTACCCAGTCTCTCCGATGACCTAGCAGCGGCGGTTGCTAGTGGCGATCCCGGTGTAGTTCGAGTGGAGGCCAGACGCCGGCTACCTGCCAGCGGTGTCGTCTGGTCGTCGGATGGCATGATTGTCACCACCCATCATGCTGTCGAGCGCGATGAAAACATACTGATTGGCCCGGCTGTTGGGGAGACGGTTCCGGCGACCCTGATTGGCCGTGACCCCAGCACGGACCTGGCCGTGCTTCATGCCCAGGTCTCCGGCTTGGAACCACCCACCTGGTCAGAGCCTGATAGCCTGCAGGTTGGGCATCTTGTGCTTGCTCTGGGGCGGCCTGGGCGGTCGACACAAGCGACCCTTGGGATTGCGAGCGCTCTTGGCGAAAGCTGGCGTACACCTATGGGTGGGCGCGTGGACAGGTACATACAGAGCGATGTTGCTATGTATCCCGGGTTTTCCGGTGGCCCACTGATCGACGCCGGCGGAAACGCCGTTGGAATCAATACTACGGCCCTGCATCGAGGCATCACTTTGACGATCCCGGTATCCACAATACGGACTGTGGTGGATGCTTTGGTCGCCCACGGGCGGATACGGCGGGGCTATCTGGGGATAGGGGTCCAACCGGCCCGCTTGTCGGCAACCCTGACGGAGCATCTTGGTCAGGAGACTGGCCTGCTAGTTGTCTCTGTCGAGAGCGACAGCCCCGCCGAGCGCGCGGGCCTTCTCTTGGGCGATACTGCCATTACCCTGGAAGGTCAGCCTCTGCGGTATCCAGACGACCTCCTGGCTCTCTTGAGCGGTGACCGGATTGGAGATGCGGTCTCGGTGAGGATCGTGCGTGGTGGTCAGGTTCAAGAAGTGAAGGCTACTATCGGCGAGCGCGCATAGGAAATTCGTTATGCCCTCAACTATGCAGCGGTTGAATACTGAGTTGGCCTCTGTTGTGGAAACCGCGAAACGTAGCCTGGTCCAGGTACACAACGGCGGGCGGGGTGTCGGCGCGGGAACCATATGGCATCCTGAAGGGTTGATCGTAACCAACGCACACGTGGTCTCGGGCCGTACAGGCTCCCTTCGCGTCACCCTGCCGGACGGAAGCACCTTGCCCGCGCGGCTTCTGGCCCGTGACGAGGATCGCGATGTAGCGGCCCTCGTGGTTGAGGCCGTCGACCTACCTACCATCGATGTGGGGAAGTCCAGGGACCTCAGCCCTGGGCAATGGGTAATGGCCCTGGGACATCCATGGGGCGTTCGTGGCGCTGTCACCGCTGGTGTGGTCATAGGAGTGGGATCGACGTGGCCGGAGATGCCGCAGGGTAGCAGGGAATGGATCACTGCCGCTCTCCACCTGAGGCCGGGACATTCTGGTGGCCCGCTGATAGACGTGGATGGTCGGCTTGTCGGCATCAATCATGGCCCAACCCGTGATGGAAGCACCCCTATCAGCGTAGCGTCTAGCTGACGGCCGTTGCCACACCGGCCCAACTAGTACCATATAATGGTCTGATGGATGTAGATGAGCG
>JAPUKM010000197.1 GCA_027295645.1 Chloroflexota bacterium
CCGTGACGGTCAATCCGTACGGCGGGCACGATGCGGTGTAGCCCTTTCTGGCCTACAAGGACAGGGGTGTTTTCGTTTGGTGTCGCTCTTCCAACGCCGGCGCCGGCGATTTTCAGGACAGGCTGCTTGTCTCCGAGAGCGGCGATAAGCGGCACACGCTCTACGAGGCGGTGGCGCTGGAGGCCAGCGGGTGGAACCGGTACGGGAACGTGGGTCTGGTGCTGGGCGCTACGTACCCACAACAGCTGTCGGAGGTGCGGAGGCTGTGCCCGGAGATGCCGTTTCTGGTACCGGGCATCGGGGCGCAGGAGGGAGCGCTGGAGGCGTCGGTGCGTGGCGGTGTGGACGCCAACGGCCGGCGCGCCATCATAAGCTCATCGAGAGGGGTACTGTACGCCTCGCGGAATGCCGACTTCGCTGAAGCCGCACGAAAGGCGGCGCAAAACCTCCGGGATGCCATCAACCGTATTCTCAGTACAGAGGGTCATGAATGGCCGTAGCGTGTGTGGGGAGCCATGGGTGGTCAAAACGTGGATTTCCGGATGGGGGATGCGGTGCGGCTGAAGAAGGCCCACCCCTGCCGTAGCGACCGATGGGAGGTGGTACGGCTGGGGGCGGATATCGGCCTGCGGTGTCTCAGATGCGAGCGGCGGATCCTGGTGGGGCGTGGGGAGTTGGCGCGGAAATTATCGAAGCGCCGTAGCTGAGCGCCAAGGTAGCAGGGAAGGCCGGAATCGTATTGACACCCCTATCACCTAAGCGTAAGATGAAAGTCAGGCCCTAGCACTGAGGAGGCCCACATCATGCCTGAGATGGTGATCGATAGCATCCGCGTCAGCTTAATGAACTACCAGCGTGTGGTAATTCTGAAGGAGAAGGAAGCTGACCGTTATCTCCCCATCTGGATAGGTCCGGCAGAGGCCGACGCAATTGCGGTCAAGCTTCAGGATGTGGCCGTTCCTCGTCCTCTAACCCACGACCTCCTCCGGTCAATCATCACCACGCTGGGGGGCGGGGTCAATCACATCGTTGTTTCTGGCCTGGAGAACGACACCTTCTTCGCTAAGGTGAGTATTCAGCTCAATGGACAGACCTCTGAGGTGGACTGCCGACCCAGCGATGCAATCGCTCTGGCGGTCCGGACGGAGGCCCCCATCTTTGCCGAGGAGGCGGTCCTGGAGAAGGCAGGGATCATTCTGGATAAGGAGACGGGGAAGCCGCTCATTCCGGGTGATGAGGTGAGTGTGGAAAAGCCACCGGCGGTGAAGGAGGAGGAGCTAAAGCGACTCTCCGCGTTCACCGACTTTGTCAGTACGCTTGACCTGGAAGACCTGGGGAAAGAGAGTCCGCAGGGTACGTAACCCCAGTACGAGTGTGGTCACTAAGAGCGCCCCGACGTTGAATGGTCGGGGCGCTCTTTTTAGGTTGGATGAGCATTGACCTATCAAATTAGGTCGTGATAAGCTGCACAAAGTCTCGCGGAGGGTATGGTGAGAAGTGGATTTGGCCTGGCAACGCGCTTGCTGGGCCTGGGCTGGTACGTAGCCCTCAGTATTGTTCTGGGTGTAGGGGGAGGGTTGTGGTTGGATGGGAGGCTGGATGTACGGCCGCTCTTCACCCTACTCGGGCTGGCACTGGGCCTTGTTGTGGCCTTCTACGGCGCATATAAGATGGTCCAGCCGCTGCTCAATAACGAAGAATAGCCACGAGGTTGTAAGGGAGGGTTTCTCTTGCCAAAATCCACGGCTAAGAGCCTTGTCGTGGTGGCCGGACTCGGTATAGGCCTCCTTTTCGTTGTCGGCTTCCTTTCGGGTGCCATAGTCAGGGGAACGGACAACGCCCTTCTGGACAAGCCTGAGATTCACCTTCAGCCGGTGCCTATTCTGGAGAGCGACGCCAAATTCGTCGAGGAGGAGCACAAGCTCCCCAACCGGTTCGTGCTGACGAACACCCTCCTCTCCTCCTGGATCGCCACCGCTATCCTCATAGTACTCTTCTTCTTTGCAACACGGAGGATGTCGCTGGTGCCGCGAGGCCTGCAGAACTTCACGGAGGCCATCATTGGGGCGATGTACGACTTTGTGGTGAGCGTGGCAGGGGACAGGAACGCGCGGCGGTTCTTTCCGTTCTTCGCCACCATCTTCCTGTTTGTGCTCGTGAACGCCTGGCTGGGCCTTCTCCCCATCTATCAGGCGCTTGGCTTCATCAAGGATGGAGCAATGGAGCGGCATCTGCTACGTCCCGCGGGCACGGATCTCAATATGCCGCTGGCGTTGGCGCTGGTCTCCTTCGTGTTTGTGGAGTTCTGGGCCATCCGAATACTGGGGCTGGGCTACTTCGGCAAGTTCTTCCGGTTTGGGGGGCTGTTGCGCGTCCGGAGCATGTCCGGTCTCTTTCAGACGGCGATCGACATCTTTGTGGGGCTGCTGGAGCTTCTGAGCGAGCTGGTGCGGGTGGTGAGCTTCACCTTCCGGCTCTTCGGCAACATGACGGCGGGGGAGATACTGCTTCTGGTGACGGCGTTTCTGGTGCCGTTTGTGTTCAGCCTGCCGTTCTACGGCCTGGAGCTTCTGGTCGGGTTTATCCAGGCACTCATATTCGCCGGTCTGACGCTGGTGTTCGTTACGATAGCCATAGTACCCCATGAAGGGGAGGATCACGGCTAACGCCCTCAGCGAAGGAGTGAACCATGGAAATATTAACGTTTCTTTTGGCCATAGCCGCCCTGGCAATAGCGGCGGCGGCCTTAGGCTTAGCTATCTACAACCTGTCCAGCCATCAGGAGTAATGGGGCGTCAGGTGACGCCAGTTTGATCATCCGCACGCGACGTAAGGAGGCACTATGTTAGAGGCAGAAGCTGCGAAGTTGCTTGGAGCCGGTCTGGCCGCAGGGCTGGGAATGCTTGGGCCAGGAATTGGCATTGGGATACTGGGGGCGGGGGCACTCAACGCCATTGGCCGAAATCCGGAGGCGAGAGGCCCGATCCTGACCAACATGATCCTGGCCATCGCCTTTGCGGAGGCCCTTGGCATTTATGCGCTGATTGTAGCGGTTATCCTTGCGCTTGTGGTATAAGCGCCGGGAGTGGACGCGCCTCCGGCGCAGTATCATTGGGGAGGGGATATGGCAGAGTTAGGCTTTCACTGGCCAAGTCTCTTGGTGTATCTGGTCAACTTCACCCTTCTGTTGGCCATCCTGTATGTTGTGGGGTACAAGCCTATCCTACGCATACTGAACCAGCGTACCGAGCGAATCCGGGGCAGCCTGGAGGAGGCGGAGCAGATACGGGCAGAGTCTGAAGCGCGCCAGGAGGAGATGAAGAGGGAGCTGGACCAGGCTCGGCAGGAGGGGCAGGTGCTCATCACCCAGGCAAGGGAATTGGCCGACCGGTATCGGGATGAGGAGCGACAGAAGGCAAAGGTGGAGGCGGAGGCGTTTCTGACCCGCGCACGCAGCGATATCGAGCGGGAGCGGGACAACGCCATTGAGGAGGTCCGGCAACAGTTCGCCGATCTGGCCATGACCGCAGCCGAGCGGGTTGTTGAGCGCTCACTGGACAAGGATGCCCACCGAGAGGTTATTGAGAAGGTGCTCCAGGAGAGCTCCAAAATAGGGGGAAACGGATAGGCCATGGCTCGTGCTCCCACCGCTAAAAGGTACGCCCAGGCGGCATTCCAGATCGCCCAGGAGCGTGATGAGATCGACCAGTGGCTCGAAGAGCTGGGGAGCGCTCTGGTGGTTGTTGAGGACGCAACGTTCAGGCCTTACCTGGAGTTTCCGAAGGTCGCCCTTGACGACAAGGTCCGGGCGATTCAGCGGACGCTGGAAGGCGTGAATCCGCTGGTGCAAAACCTGGTGGCCCTTCTGGTATCCAGAAATGCGCTGGAGCTGTATCCGAGCATCGTTGCCGAATACCAGGGTCTCGTCGATAAGCAATATGGGCGGGAACGGGCGGTTGTGGTGACCGCAGTACCGCTTGACGATGAGCAACAGTCACGGGTACAGCAGCAGCTCTCCAAGCTCCTGGGCAAGGAGGTTGTACTCGATACCCAGGTGGAGCCGAAGGTGCTTGGGGGAGTGATAGCCCGGATGGGTGACAGGCTCATAGACGGGAGCATGCGAGGAAGGCTCACAGGACTCCGAGACAGTCTTTTGAAATCGCTGGGGTAGGAAACAACAGACGACGAAGCACTAGAGGTGTGTAATGACGACACGGGGCCAGGACATCGCTTCAGTTATCAAGCGCCAGATTGAGGAGTTTGGCGGCGAGATCAGCATGGTGGACGTGGGGACGGTGGTGGAGGTGGGCGACGGTATCGCCAGGGTCCACGGCCTGGCCGGAGCGAAGTACA
>JAPUKM010000198.1 GCA_027295645.1 Chloroflexota bacterium
AGTGGGAGTCCGTACTCACGATGAGGTCGCCCGGAGAGACATAGCCGTGGTTGGGAAAAAGCTCGTGCAGGATGCCGTGGCGGCCATACTCAAAGAAGTTGGTGATGCCGTACTTCTTTACCAGCTTGCGTAGGCTGCTCATGGCGTTGGCCACCTCTACCGTAGGGGGTGGCGCCATGTGGTCCTCCACGGCGTAGATGAGGTCGGGGTTGAAGAGGCGCTCCACGCCCAGGGCCTCCAGTCGCGCGAGAAGCAGCCCGTGTCCCAGGATGGCGGTCCCGTCCACCTTGCCCCAGACGTACTCCCCCGGCCGTACCTCCTGTTTGCCCGAATGGGCCGCAAGCACCTTCTCAGCTATGGTCATCCCCATGACGACACCTCCATCACAACACTAGCGAGGTATGAACCTGCCGTATCCCCTATCACCCACTATCTCCCCATCCCTCATCACAGTCCTGCCCCTCACCATGGTGAGGACGGGCCATCCCTTGAGTGTCTGGCCCTCATAGAGGCTGTAGTCGGAGAAGGAGTGGAGCTCCGCGGGCTTCACCTCCTTCTCCATATCCAGGTCCACCATGGTCAGATCTGCATCGGAGCCGATCTCGATGGCTCCCTTCCTAGGATACAGGTTAAATATCCTGGCCGGGTTGTAGGAGGTCAGTTGCACCACCCTACCAAGGTCCAGGCCGCGCCTGTTCACCCCCTCGCTCAGCAAAACCGGAAGCAGGGTGGAGGTGCCGGGGAACCCGGCCGCGGCCTGCCAAATGTCGCCGCTCTTCTTCTCACGTCGCCGCGAGTTATGGTCCGAGCCGATGACATCCACCGTCCCGTCGAAGACCGCCTCCCACAGGGTCTCGATATCCTTTTCCGAGCGCAAGGGAGGGTTGACCTTACCCAGTAGGCCCAGCTCCGTGTCCCTGGTGTGCGTCAGATAATGGGGGCAGGTCTCCACGCTGATGCCGCCGTAGAGCCTCTTCTGGTCTCGGGCAACGTCCATCGCCTCTTTGCAACTCACGTGGACAACGTAGATCTTCGCCTTGGTGAGCCGGGCAAAGTAGCAGGCGGTATGCAGGTCGTCGGCCTCCACAAAGTCGGGCCGTGACCTGTCCCAGGCGGCCAGGTCATTGGCACCGGCCTCCTGGAGGCGCTTGCGCAGACGCCACACCACCTCAATGTTCTCTGTGTGAATGGCTGTGGTCGCCTGGGGGTGTTTGCCCAGCTCCTCGAAGAACTCGTACAGCAGGCCGTCGTCGCTCCCCGTTACACCGATGTAGCGACCCTCGTCACCCTTGAAGCTCATGAAATACTTGAAGGTGGGCACACCCATCTGAATATACTCGGACAGATGGGCCACGTGGTGGTCGTTCATAACCGTGAAGTGAAGGACAAAGTCCACGTATGCAGATTCCTCACCCTTCTGCCGCTCGGCATCAAAGTGGTCCTCATAGGGCTCAGCCCTCATCAGGAAGTTGCCCACAGTGGTGACGCCTCCCGCGGCGGCGGCCATCGTCTCCGAGGTGTAGTCGTCCGGCGAGCCCAACCCGAAGTGGACGTGGGGATCGATAATACCTGGCAGAAGGTACTTGCCCGCGGCGTCGATGACCTGCGCCGCCTCCACATCGTGGGGACGCTGCAGGAGAGCGGAGATCTTTCCATCGCTGATTGCGATGTCCGCCTCACTCACCCCGGAAAACGGGGACACCACGCGTCCATTTTCTACAAGTGTGTCAACTCTCATGTCCCACCATGCCACACAGTTTACCCGCTTCGGATAAACAGGTAGGGCGTCCCCCAGACAGGTGGGACTATAATAGTGGCTCCACCTACTGTCAACGGCAAGACCGTGAGATAGCAGCTTTGAAAACCGGGCGTTGACTGAGAGTTGTTAGCCCTCTGCGCCGGGGTTGATGGACAGCCGTGTGCCCAATCTGTAGGCCGCCTCCACGTACTGATACTCCGTTCCCGGCATCACCTTCATGTGGATATAACCCTTGAAACCGTACTTTTTGCGGATCATCTCCACAACCTTCACGAGCCGCTCCGTCGTCTTGGAGCCGCTCCCAGCGACGCCCGAGCTGAGGAAAAGACCGTCCACGGTCTGGCGGCCGTGGAGATCCATGAAGGTACGCGCCAGCTCATCCACCTTGAAGGCATAGCGTTGTGCTTGATCAACATGGACTTTCCCTCCTTATTATGAACTTATGTTCTTATATGAAGGTCCATTCGTCAAGTGTGGAGGCAACTGTCAGGGGAAGATGGTACCCCTGGGCGGACTCGAACCGCCGCACCTGGCTCCGGAGGCCAGTGCTCTATCCGCTGAGCTACAGGGGCAGACTTATACCCACTATACTCTGGGAGCTGGCCAGGGACAAGTAAAGGGGATCCAGACGGCCCGGCACGTCGCTCCTATGAACGGAGGCAATGGCCTGCTCTTCCCAAAGGGGTTGACATCCAGTACATCGTTGCCTATGATTACCCCGACTTGTGTCTAGGTGGCACGAGACTGAATTGTTCATGTTTTGCCAGACCACGACGGGTTTCGCTGAATACGTCGGTGGCTCTTGGCGGAGGCCCAATGAAATGGGAGACGGTATGAAACGCTCGCTGACCCGGCGGTCTTTGTCTATACTCATCGTATTATCCTTCGTATCTCTCTTCGTCGCTGCCTGCCAGGGTGACGACGGCTCCATTGGTTCGGTAGGATCCAAGGGAGACACCGGGCCTGCTGGTGCAGCCGGTGCCGGCGGCGGCCCCGGCCCACAGGGCTCCGATGGTGATGCCGGCGCCCGTGGTTCTGAGGGCGCCAGTGGACCACAAGGTTCGCAAGGTGACGCCGCAGTCGCTACGGTGGCATCGCTAGCTGTGGGCTCATCCTCCGTTGCGGTGGGAGAGGATTTCTCGCTGAACGGCAGCGGGTTTACACCTGGCAGCGCCTACACCGTCGTGTTGTTGGTTGGTGGTCAAGAGCGCTCTCTTATTCACATCGATTCGGGCCCTATAGTTATCAACAGTAGCGGTGCCTTCAGTAGCAAGTGGAGATATGCGTCCACCACATCTGCTGGAGTCTACACACTAATAGTTACGGATGAGCAGGGCGACGCGGCCACTGCTCCTTTTGTCATATCATAAGGTAGAGGTAGAGGAGTGGCTATATGAGCTCCTGGTTGACTAAGCGACACCTAGGAATCTTTCTTGTAGTATCCATGACCACCCTTTTTGCGGCCGCCTGCGCTTCAGGGGACTCGGGCGCGCAAGGGGCCAAGGGCCCGCAAGGTGACAACGGCCCAGCTGGGGCTGCAGGCACCACAGGCCCGCAGGGTGCGTCCGGCCTTCCTGGCCCAGGGGGACCGGTAGGTGCAGCGGGTTCTCAAGGCGCCACAGGCCCCACTGGCGACTCGGCGACCGCTGTCGCTCCTTCCGTTATCATTATCCCATCCGCCGTTGAGACGGGTGGAGGCACCTTCACACTCCGTGGTGCCGGATTCACCCCGGGTGACACCATTGCCGTTGAGATACTGGAAAACGGCACCAGGGCGGCACCGCCCCGCGTTAGCATCGGTGCCAGCCAGACCGTGAACATCAACGGTGCGTTTGAAAACGCCTGGAGTTCAAGAGCCAGCAGCACGCCTGGCTTCTACACGGTGTTTGCGACAGATAGCGCCGGCCGGGAGGCCAGTGTCACTCTAACCATCGTAGCGCCAAAGACGTAATCGAGTCCTGAGATAAAACCAAGAGGGGTGCCCGGAAGGCACCCCTCTTGGTTTTATCAGCCGTAAACCAGGTCACGTGCCCCGAACGATGCGGACCTTCCGAATGCGTCGTCCTGTGGTGGAGAGCACCCTCAAGCGCAGGCCATCCAGGACCAGCTCATCACCGGATGATGGAATCTTGCCGAAACGGGCGTAGAGAAGACCTCCAAGGGTGTCAAACCCATCACCCTCCAAATCCGTATGAAACAGTTCGTTCACCTCATCTAGGGGCAATCGTGCATCCACCACCACAACGTCCTCGCTGACCTGTAGTACTTGTGGCTCCTTTTGTTCAAGTTCGTCCTCGATCTCCCCCACTATCTCCTCCACCATGTCCTCCATGGTGATGAGTCCTTCGACCCCTCCATACTCATCCACAACCACAGCGATGGTCATGCGCTGCTCCTGGAACTCCCTCAACAGCTCATCAAGAGGTTTGGACTCGGGAACGAAGACCACCGGCCTGGCGATATCCTTCACCGTCAACGTTGCAGGTGACATCCCAGGGCCAAGGTATTTCAAAAGGTCGCGCGCGTGGACAATACCAACAACCTTATCTAGGGTCTCCTCATAGATGGGGATCCGGCTTTTACCTCCCTCGGACATGAGCTCGGACATCGCACCTACCGGCGTAGTAGCCTCCACCGCAATAATGTCCACCCGCGGGACCATCACCTCCTTAGCCGTGATCTCCTCCAGACGAAGCACGGCCGTGATCATCCGACGCTCCCTCTCTCCGGCCTCCTCAGCCTCCTGTATCAGCGACGAGTCGCCAACCTCTTCACCAACCTCCAGGCGGGATGCCCCGATGCCGCCGCCAGGGCCAACTGGAGAGGCCACCCGGTCCAGGGCAGCAAGGATGGGTCGGAGCATCCATGCGGTACCCGCCAAGAGCGGAAGGGTCGCTCGTAGCACCGAGGAGGAGTTTCTGGCCCCCAATCCGGGAAGAAGAAACCTGAGGCCCAGAAGAATCGCAAAGAGGACGCCGACTCCACCGACCACAGCCCAGAACGCATCAGCAGTGCTCATGCCCAGGGCGACTGTTGAGAGCGTTGCTGCTATCACGGATACCAGCCGTATCCGTGGAAAGAGGGTGACGAAGTGGGTCCCCTGAGACATCCTTCGTCTCACTTCACCTGCGTATGGGGACTCACTCCCCAGCGCCATAACGCGGCGATACGCCCCTTCAGAAAGGTTCGCTCCTATGTAGAGCAGAACAGATAGGAGCAATGCCAAAGAGGCTAATAAACCATCACTATCCAAGCGCTACCACCCCCTAGGACGACGATTTCGGGTCGTCGCTCGTTCCTTTACTCTCATCGCGCCGATGCAGTACCCGGGCGGGCACCCCCACCACCACGGTGTCGGGAGGAACGTCGCGGTTCACCACCGAGCCCGCTCCTGTCCTTGCTCGGGCGCCAATTCGCACTGGAGCCACCAGCATGGTATCGCTGCCGATAAACGCGCCGTCTTCCACAATGGTCCTGTGTTTCTGTTCCCCATCAAAATTGCAGGTGATGACCCCGGCACCAATGTTCACGCCTTGACCCACCTCGGCATCTCCTATATAGCTGAAATGGCTCATCTGCGTTCCCCGACCGATACGGCTGTTCTTCACCTCCGCATAGTTTCCTATGTACACATCCCTCTCCACATAGGTATCATGACGGAGGTGGCTGTAGGGACCAACGGCAACGCTAGCCTCCAAATAGGCACCCTCCAGCATGGAGGCAACCACCTTGCAGTCATCTTGGATGACGGAGTCATACACCATGGCGCCGGGGCCCAGATGGCACCTGGAGCCGATCCTGGTCTGCCCGGCCAGTGTGGTGTTCTGATAAATCGTAGTATCCGGACCAACGGATACCGTGGCATCAACATAGGTTGTGGCAGGGTCCACTACCCTGACACCGGTCAGCATCAAGGAATCGAGGATCCGTCGGCGCATGGCTCCCTCTGCTTGAGCAAGTCGCACCTGGTTGTCCACGCCCAGAATTTCGATGGGCTCGTCAGGAGCAACCGTGCCCACAGCCATGCCGGCCCTAACCGCCATCCCCACCAGGTCTGTCAGGTAGTACTCACCGTTGGAGGCCGGGGTAATCTCACGCAAGGCAGCCCAAAGCCACGTCGTCTCAAAAGCGTAGAGCCCACCGTTCACCTCCGCAATGGAACGCTGCTCCTCAGATGCCTGGGCCTCCTCAACAACCTGCACCACTCTACCTTCCGCATCTCGCTCGACCCGCCCAAGCCCTTCCGTAGGAACCCCATCGGACGTGACGAAGGTCACTGTCGTGTTGGCCGTCTGATGCCGCTCCACCAAGCGAGCAAGGGTGGCGGGAGTGACAAGGGGAGTGTCGCCATAGAGCACTAAGAGATGAGAGGCACGGCCGTCCAGGAGCGCCTCCGCCTCCAGTAATGCACGTCCCGTTCCTTTGGGCTCCGCCTGCTCCACATACTCGACTGTATCGCCCAGACTGTCGCGAATCTGATCGGCATCTGGGCCGACCACCACGACCACCGGGCTATCCAGGGTCGTGCGGGAGGCATCCACCACGTAGCGGAGCATCTCCCTGCCACACACTGAATGCAGCACCTTGGGGAGCCGGGAGCTCATTCGTGCCCCCTGCCCTGCCGCTAGAACAACCACCGCCCACTGATTCATTGGGTTATAAAAAACGAAACCCACCTCTCTCACCGCTACGGCGAGACGAGAGTAGGCTGTATAAGACAGGGTCAGACACGTTATTGAGGCTCAAAGGCCTCATACCTATCGTAACAAGAATTGGAGAGGCGTGTCAACGGAGAGGATGCGTCCCAGCAGAGCGCTGCTGGGTTGGAGGAGGACCGGATCACTCCTTGTACGCAACAACCTCCACCTCCACCAGCCACTCCGGCAAGGCAAGTCTGGCCACCACCGTAGTGCTCGCCGGGGGATCCTCGGGGAAGTAGGTTCTGCGGACTCTGTTGTACTCCGCATAGTCTTCCGCACTGGCAATAAAGGCCTGCACCTTCACAACATCGGTCAACGAATACTCCGCTTCAGCAAGCACTCGGGAGATGTATTCGAACACTTCGGTAGCCTGCCCCTGCATATCCTTGCTACCATCAAAGGGAGCAGCCCCGGAGACATAGACAAAGGGGCCCGCCTTTACCGCTGGTGAAAAGCTGCGGGACCTTGCAATCTCCTCTGACGTTATCACCCTCCCGGCCATAGCTCTTTCCTCCTTGACACCCCGCTATGCACTTAACTCAGTGAGAACATCCACAGTCCGCCCCCAAGACGCTTTTCTGTCCTGGCCTATGGGGAGCACATGAGCAACGACCTCGCCGACGCCCCAGCTAAACAGATCTCGTATGCTTGCGGCGACCTCCTTCTCGTTTCCCGAGATCACCACAGCGTCCAACATTGCATCGCTCCAGGTCGAGCTCTCCTCCGCCTCCGGGTATCCCGCTTCAGCAAACATTCGGGCATAGAATGGCAGCTTGGGGTAGTTGCTCAACTGCTGGCGCGCAGCGGCCCGAACCTCGTCCCTGTCGTTGTGGACACAAACGGGCGCGTGCGCTATCAGGGGTGGCGCGGGACGGCCCGCTTTCTCAGCTCCCTCTTTCATTGCCGGCAGGGCCACATCCCTAAGATACGCGTACGGGCAGACCCAGCTTATCGCGCCGTCGGTCTCGGCACCGCACAGCTCGAACGAGGCCCGTCGCAACGCTGACGCCATGATCGGCACGTCGGTGACTGGCTGGGGAATTCGTACATGGGCATGATAGAACCTGCCGTCAAAATCCACCGACCCGTCTTGCAGCAATGTGCGCACAACGTGGATGTACTCGCGCAAGTTGGTCAGCGGAGCCCCGAATTCATAGCCGAACGCGTCCTCCATGGTGGGCTTGTGGCTTGGGCCCAGACCAAGGCGGAACCGTCCGGGTGCAAGGCCCGCGATAACTTGAACCTGCTGGGCTGTGACTACTGGGTGTCTTGGCCAGGTCGGGACGATGCTTGTGCCCAGGGAGATGGTCTTGGTTTGCGCCCCGGCCGCGGCAAACAGCGTGAGGGCATCCAACCCGCCCCCGCCGGTGGTGAGCCACGCGGCTGGGATTCCTCTACGCTCAAGCTCCAGTATCCGCTCCAACACGGACCTGGTGTCACCACCCATTGCAGCTACACCGATTTGCATAGCACTCACAGCTCCTCCAATATCTACTTGCTTTCAGTGAAGCTCGGGGACACGCCGGCTCCATCGTTCCCGCAGGCCGCAAATGTAGTCCCCAGTGAACCCGGTGTCAACTGAGCATTACATCGGTGTGGTTGTCCCACGGAAAGCATCCGTTTGACCACGCCTGCGTATAAGAAGAGGGTCGAGAACATATCCGACCCTCTTCTTATCGATTGAATCAGCCTCTGACAGGCCGTCCGACCCTAATCCTCCTCAGTGACGGTGTCGTCCGGGAAGCTTCTGACCATCAACTTCAGGACATCTCGCTCCCAGGGCTCAAGCGTACTAAACAGGCTACTGCTGTGTCCGTGAGCACCCATCAGCCCATCCATGATCTTTGGCTCAACAATGACATGACCCGCAGCGGCCAGTGAGATCATATCCGCAAGCTGCTTCTTATTCTCGAACGTATCCAGCGAGAGGTAGGCATACCCGGTCGTAACCGTTCGGGAGAACTCCCGCAATCGATCGATCCCTTCCGGGTCGTAGTGGTCGGCAACCAGGATGATGACCGCCTCCGGCTTTCTCTCCCGGATCACTCTCAGCCTCTCCACGCCGGCGGGCCCCAGGACCTGAACACCCACGAGCACGATATCGGGCGCCAAATCTGCAACCACGGCATCCAGAGAGCCCTTCGCGGTGTTCTCAGTGACACCCACCACCTCCAGCTCCGGATTCGAGTCGAGGTAGGACTGAAAGACCTCTTGCTTCATACGCTCCTCTCCACCAATATCCTCGCCGTCATCCTGTCGATCGTTCTTATCAGAATGTAGCATCAACCTTCTCCTTCTATGAGTATCTGTTTGTCTTCGGTAGATCGCTGATATCCGGCCCGACTACGCCGGCATCCAACTAGTCTTGGCTGCTTATGTGGTCAAGCTTCTCCTGCATCTCATCCGCCAGGCCCTTGAATTGCGGCACCAGCGACTTGGCATATTCCACCATCTCCTGTCGTGTGGCCTCCGCCTTCTCATAGTCGGGGGCCTCCTGATGCGCCATCAGCCCATCTATGATTGAGGTGTACCCTCCCAGGAACAAAGCGGACACCTCCTCAGCACTGGAGCCCGCCTCCTCCACTGCCGTTGACTGGTCCGGGGAGCCTGCCCCGGCGATGGCAGAGAAACCGCCCATCACACTGATCAGGAAGCCGAGAACCAGTGATATCACGCTCATCGGGAGTATTGCTGTCATCGTCTGTGCCTGCTCTTTCCTTGAACTGCTGACTACAGATTCAAAGTACCAGTGATGGCCGCTTGGCCAGTAGAGCAGGAAGACCCCTCTTGGCAGGGGCCGTCCGGCCCTCTGTATACTGCCGAAGGTCCCATGACATGTGGGACCTTCGGCAGGTCACCGTTGGTGCGGAAATGAACCGGCCTGTAATCCCCTCTAGCTAAGGGTGGTATTATTGAATAGCGCGTGCCAGCGGCACGGCGTTGCCACGTCCATATACGGGGAGCGCGGCAGGTGGTCGAAAGAGCCGGGAATCAGATACAATCTGGCCCTGGGAGAGGTGGCCGAGTGGTTGAAGGCGCCGCTCTCGAAAAGCGGTATACCTTTACGGGTATCGTGGGTTCGAATCCCACCCTCTCCGCCACACTTGAGAGCGTTACAGAGAGTCCGCCTCTCACAAGGTCGGGAGGTGACAATACCGGCGGCCAGGCAGCTCACGTGGGTAACCCTTATAGAGCCGTTCAACGGGAGAGGTGCTGGAGTGGCCGAACAGGCGCGACTGGAAATCGCGTAGTCCGGGAAACCGGGCTCGTGGGTTCGAATCCCACCCTCTCCGCCATACCGCTTCCTTGTCAGTCCGCTGTTGTTCGCCTTCTGAACCCGTGCTAGAATGTCGAGTCCTTTGATAAGCAGCACATTGGCCCTCATGGAGATCAAGGGCCTGATCAGACAGGTAGGGGCCATGAACTACGTCCGGATGCGAGAGGTCCCTG
>JAPUKM010000199.1 GCA_027295645.1 Chloroflexota bacterium
TTTTGGGGACATGGCTTTCGCCCGTTCACTACGCCCGTGCCTATGGGGAGTTTCGCCAGGGTAAGGAGGGCGTTTCGCCCGCTACCCGGCACCGCGGCACGCTGACCCAGGTGGAGCCGCGCATGTCCATGACGGCGGCCAACGCAGACCGGTGGGTATATATCAAGCCAGGATATGAGGGACTTCTTGCTCTCAGCATCGCCCAGGTGCTGCTGACGGAGCACGCCGATAGAGTGGATGGCGCTATCGCCAGTGCCAGCGACCTTGCGGACTTTGCTCCGGACAGGGTCGCGGCGTCAACCGGGGTGTCCGCGGCGCGGATCACCGAGCTGGCGAGGGAGCTGGCCGACAATCCTCGAAGTCTGGTCATCGGTGGCGGGTCGGCGGCGGCCCACACCAACGGGCTGTTCAATCTGAAAGCGATCTACACGCTCAACTACCTGCTGGGCAGTGTGGGAAAAGAGGGTGGTGTGCTGTTCAACCCACCCTCTCCCATAGCAGAGGCGCCGTCGGTGTCCTCCTTCGGCATGTGGCAGGGTGTTGTAAACCAGATGCGCGACGGGGGCGTGGACCTGTTCATGGTACGACGCGCCAATCCCAGCCACGGTCTGCCAAAGGCGCTGGATTTCAACGGCGCTCTTCAGAATGTGGACACCGTTGTCAGCTTCTCAAGCTTCATGGACGAGACGACGGTCATGGCGGACCTCATCCTTCCGGAACCCACCTATCTGGAGACGTGGGGAGATGATGTGCCGGACCCGGGCCCCGGATACCAGACGGTCACGCTGCAACAGCCGGTAGTCAAACCGTTTGCCGAAGCGGATACGCGGCCCTTCGTGGATGTGTTGCTGACTGCGGCAGCGAAGCTGGGGAATGATGCGGTGAGCAGGGCGTTGCCCTGGAGAAATATGGAGGATGTGCTCCGGGAAAACGCCTGGAAACTCCACGATAAGAACAGCGGATCGGTGCGGGGAGGGACGCGCGAGGAGTTCTGGAACGCGGTGCTCCAGCGGGGAGGCTGGTGGGACTCCAGCGTGCGAGGCTCTTCCGATCCCGGCACATCGCCAAAGCTGCCCACGAGAGTCGAGGAGCCTGAGTTCGAGGGCCCCACGGGTGGCGATACATTCCACCTGGTGCCCTTCTCATCGCTATCCCTGGGAGAGGGGCAGGGGGCCAATCTGCCGTGGCTTCAAGCTACGCCCGACCCGATGACCACGGCGGTGTGGCACACCTGGGCGGAGATCAACCCCAATAGGGCGGACGAGATGGATATTCGAGAGGGGGATGTGCTGGAGATCGAGGCGTCGGGCCGTACGATGCGGGCTCTCGCTTACGTCAATCCCACCACTCCCCCCGATGTGATTGCAGTCGTTTTCGGTCAGGGACATCAGGTGTATGGCAATTTCGAGATTGGCGACGACCTCCACAGGAGTCTGGTGGGTAAGGAGCGTGGGGCTAACGTCTTTGATGTGCTGGCGCAGAGGGTGACAAGAATTGGCGGGCGGGACGACGCTCTAGCGTGGGCGGCGACACGGGTCAAGGTGACGAAGACGAACAAGTGGACCCGGTTGTCCAAACTGGAGGGCACGGTGCTTCCAGTGGCCCTGCCGGGGCAGCCGATCGTTCAGGTGACCGGGCCTCAATAATGCCGAGGGAAAGAGTAGATGGTAAACAAGAGCTATAAGTGGCAGATGGTGGTGGATACCGACCGGTGCATTGGCTGCCAGGCATGCGTTGTGGCGTGTCAGGTGGAGAACAATGTACCGCTCAACGCGGAGGGCATTTTCAACCAGAAACGGGCCATGCAGTGGATTCGTATCGAGCGGTACTGGGAGGGGATCGATGAGGCGAAGGAGAGCGGCGACGTTACGAAGGTGAAGGCACGGTTCATCCCCGTTCTGTGCCAACATTGCGGGAACGCTCCGTGCGAGCCTGTGTGCCCCGTCTTCGCCACGTACCATAACAACGAGGGGCTGAATGTCCAGGTGTACAACCGGTGTATAGGGACGCGCTACTGCGCAAACAACTGCCCCTACAACGTTCGAAGCTTCAATTTCTGGGAGCCGGTATGGCCTGAGAGCCTGCGCAATCAGTTGAACCCGGATGTGACTGTGCGCAGCCGGGGCATCATGGAGAAGTGCACCTTCTGTATTCAACGCATCCGTCGTGTGGAACTGACCGCTGGCAGGGAGGAGCGCGATGTGAGAGACGGCGAGCTTCAGCCGGCGTGCGCGCAGGCCTGCCCTACGGGTACGCTGGTGTTCGGCGACGGCAACGATCCCGACAGCAGGGTGTCCAGGATGCGCGAGGACAGGCGGCACTACCGTCTATTGGAGGGCCTGGGGACAGATCCGAATATCACCTACCTGAAGAAGGTGGACACTGAGGCAGGAGTAGCGGATGGTGGGCATGGCGCATAGCAACGGGCACATACCAGCGCTGCCGACGGCGGAGGAGTTCTCTGCGGACTTCCTTGTCAGCCACGCCAGCACCGGGAGCCTGTACCGCAGGACGTTGTGGGTGACCGGTGTGCTCTTCGCACTGGGTGTGGTGGGCTTTATCATCCGTGCGGTAGCCGACGGGTTCGATAGCGATGCCAGGGGGCCGTGGGGCTACTACGCGACGACGGTGGCATTCCTGCTGACGACGGCGGGCGCCGCTCCCGTTGTGGCGATGGTGCTGCGCCTGGTGAAGGCGCACTGGCGTCGTCCGATGACGCGCGTTGCCGAGATCTATGGGGCGGTGGGGCTGCTCACCCTGCTCATGTTCATCCCGTTGCTCTTTCTGGTCCCCTCGGCCTCGGGCCGGCGAACCATCTGGTTCCAGGACCATGAGGGTACGCTGGGTGTGGGCACGGAGGGGAAGATTTTCGGGGCCCCCCATGTGTATGACACTCTGGCACTGCTGTTCTTGGTCATCTGCGGGCTGGCCCTGCTGTATATTTCGGCCTTGCCGGACATGGCGGCCATGCGGGACCGGGGAGTAGGGCGCGCCAGGGGCTTTGTAGCGCGGATTGCGGGCCGGTGGCAGGGGACGTGGCGGCAGTGGAAGGTGTCGCGGACGGCAGTGAACTTCCTGGGCGTCTTCTACTTTATGCTGTTTGTCTACACGATGACGCTGTTCAGCATCGATTTCTCTGTGAGCCTGGTGCCCGGTTGGAGGGATGCGATCTACCCCACCTTCCAGGCCCTGAACGGGCTCCAGGCGGGGCTGGCGATCACCCTGGTGACTCTGTACCTGGTGCGCAGGTTTGGGCACCTGGAGCGATACATTGGGGTTGACCAGTTCTGGGGGGCCAGCAAGATACTTCTGGGACTCTCACTG
>JAPUKM010000002.1 GCA_027295645.1 Chloroflexota bacterium
TCACGTCCATGGCAAAGGAGGGGCCGGCAGAGAGCACGGTAATCCTGACGTCCTCCCCGGCATCCTTGATACGCAGCGCCGCCTCAAGTCCGTTCTCATCGAAACCGTTGATGACCGGCGGGATCTGCGCCGTGGGCACCACCCGCTTGGTCTCGCGGTCCACCCGGTAGGCGCTGGCCGGCGATTCGGGGTCCATGACCTGCTTGGCGGTCGCAATAATGTGGAGTGCCATGCGTTGCTCTTCCTAGGGGAGTTCTTTCTGGGATTCAGTCAGGAATATAACATTGGCCCTATGGGGTGTCAACCGAATATCCGTTGGTGCAGAGAGGATGGCGGTGGGACTATACTGGACCCATGATCGCGGCCCTGTGAGGATGCTCGGCGAGCGCTCCGGCTGGTTTTAATCAGATGAAATACGTCCAGTTTGGAGACCGTCAGGTATCGGCCATCGGTCTTGGGACGTGGCAGTTCGGCTCTCGGGGCTGGGGATGGGGACGGGATCTCGATGTCGAGGAGGCGCTGCGGATCGTTCGGCGGGCGGTGGACCTGGGCATCACCTTTTTCGACACGGCGGAGATCTACGGTGGGGGGCGCTCGGAGGAGATTCTGGGTCAGGCGCTCCGCGGGCACCGTGAGGAGATGTTTATCGCCACCAAGGTGTTTCCCCATCATCTGACCCGTGGGGGAGTTGTACGGGCGGCGCAGCGCAGTCTCCGGCGTCTTGGCACCGATACCATCGACCTGTACCAGGTGCACTTCCCCAATCCGCTCATTCCTCTCTCCCAGACCATGGGTGGCATGGGGGAGCTGGTGAACAAGGGACTCGTCCGGCAGGTGGGGGTGAGCAACTTTGGACTGGGGCGCTGGCGAAGGGCCGAACGGGCCCTGGGCAGTGCGGTGATATCCAACCAGGTGCACTATCACCTGCTGAAACGAAAGGCTGCAGATATGCTTCTCCCCTATGCCCGTGAGGAAGGGCGGACGGTCATTGCCTACAGTCCACTGGCGCAGGGCGTCCTGGCGGGGAGATACGGGCCGGGAGAGGCTCCGGGTGGTGTGCGCGCCCGTAACGTGCTCTTTACGCCTCGGAATCTGCGGAGGTTGGGACCGTTCATGGAGGTGCTCCGTTCCGTGGCCGGTGCCCACGGAGCCACGCCGGCGCAGATCGCGCTGGCGTGGCTGGTTCACGACCCGCAGGTCATCGCCATCCCCGGCGCCAAGAGTGTACAGCAGGTGGAGGAGAACGCGGCGGCGGCCGACATCGCTCTGTCGGACCTGGAGTGGGCACGGCTCGGAGACGCGGCGCAGGCGTTCCGGCGCACTCCGTTTATGAGTGCTGTTCCCGGCATGATCGCTCGATACCTCCGTCCGTGAAGGACGGCCCGTTGCAATTCCGATTCCGTGGGGGCATAGTAGACTTCAAGCAAGCGGTAATGTGGAGCGGAGCCCATCTGGAGGAGGAAGCTGTGACGTGGAGGGCCAATGTAGCCATCAGCTTGGGTGGGTTGGCCCTGCTGGCCGCCTGCGGTGAGGCTGTGGAAAAACCGGACCTGGAGGCTACCGTCACCACCATGGTGGCTACTCAGATAGCCGGTCTGGCCACGGCCACGCCCCTGCCTAAGCCCACTTCAACGGCCACCCCTACGTTGACGCCCGTGCGGACGCCGGTCCCGACTCCAACCCCCCCATCCACTCCGCTTGCTACTCCCACGGCTCCGGCGTCAACGCCGACCAGTACCCCCACGGCGATGCCGACCAGTACCCCCACGGCGACCTCTACTCCCACACCGACCTCGACGCCGGTGCCGGTGCCTACACCAACCCCGGAGCCTCAGGTGGTGATTCACTGGGTCCGATTTTTATCGGAGGGCATAGGAGGGGAGCACATTATCGTTCCGCTGGAGGCGCTTGTGCAGGTCTATGTCACGCTCTCTGCCACCGCGTCCATGGCAGGCGACCTGGACGTTGAGGTGCGAAAGGACCTCACGGTTGGCCCTGATGAGACCGAGAAGTTGTGCTTTACCCAGGTTGCGCTGAGTGCGGAGGTGCTGGAGGTCGGCCCCTGCGTGTTCATAGCGGGCGATCTCACAAGCAGCACCTTTCGCCAGTACTTTGTCCGTCTGTACTGGAACGGTACGCTCATCTACTCTCCTGTAGACCCGGATAGGCGGGAGTATGTGGTGACAAAGCAGATAGCAACGCCCACCCCAACACCGTAGTGTTGCGGGTGGGCGTTGCGTGCGTGGCAGTAGCTATCGCGCCCCTGGCTGCTGTGGCCTAACCATCCGCGGGCAAACGGTACATCCGTTTGGCGTTCTGCGCCGTGGCGGCCGCCACCTCCTCCAGAGATATTCCCTTGACCTCAGCCAGCTTATCGGCGATATACCGGAGCATGCGCGGCTCAGAGACCTTGTCCATTTCGTACGGATAGGGGTCCGAGCTATCGGCCGGAATGCGTATGAGCTTGGCTCCGGGGGCGTCGCTGTCCATCACCATCTGATCCAAAGAGACGTCACGGAAGACCCCGCGCAGGCGGTCGGCCATGGGATGGTGGATCAGGACGGAGACGGAGGTGTAGAAGCCCATGTCCCAATACTCCTTGGCTATATCCATATTCCCCCCGAAGTTGTGCATCATTCCGCCGACTTCAGAGGCCTTCTCCTCCTTGAGGATGGTCAGCAGGTCGCGGGTACAGAGCCTCTCCGAATGCATGTTCAGGGGAAGCGCGAGCTCCCTGGCAAGCCTGATCATATCGCGGAAAAGTGCACGCTGCTTTTCAGCTCGCTGGTCATCCGCCTCGCCATAATCCAGGCCGCACTCACCGATGCACACCATCTTCTTCGGATGCTCTTTGAGGGTCTTCCTGAATAGAGCCAGGTCCTTTTCTCCTGAATACATCTCCACCCGGTTGGGGTGGCAGGCCACGCCAAAGTAGAAGTCATCCCTGGATTCCGCCAGCTCCACCGCCTTGGGGACATTGTCGGCGGAACCGGCCACTTCAACGAAAGTACTGGTTCCCAGGCCCTTGGCCGTCGCTATTTGCTTTTCCCTCTCTCCGGGCTCGAAACTGCTCAGGTGCACGTGGGTATCGAAAAGCATTCTCCCCTCCTTCTCTCGGCCTTACGACCGGTTGAGCAAACTCTATGTCGGTTACCCTAGCTCCTCAGGAACTCCAGGACCACCCGCTCAAACTCCTCCGGCTGGTCCTCCGGGACATTGTGTCCGGAGTCCTTGATCTTCGCTTCCGTGGCGGAAGGTGCCAGCGCCAGCATCTTTTGCATCATATCAGCGTCCAGGATATCGCTGTGCTCACCCCGTATGATGAGGGTTGGGCAGGATACCTTCTCCCACTGCTCCCACAGGTAGGGGATCTCCATTTTCCCGCCCGTAGTGGTGATCCAGAAGAGCTCCGGGTCATGCTTCCACACCAGTTTGCCCGCCCAGTTGGGCCTCAAGCTGTACCGTACGGTACGCTCCACGGCCTCCCGAGACCGGTTGGGGAAGCGTTCGGCATGATAGGCCGCGGCCTCCTCAGCGTTGCGGAAGCCCAGAGGGCGCTGGGCAATGCGGTTCTTGACGTTGAGGGCCCCCTGGGTAGGCAGTTCGGGGCCGCAGTCCACCAGCACCGCATGCCTGAGAATGCTGGAGTGGTCGCCGGCAAAGGAGATGGCGTTCCGGGAGCCCAACGAGTGGCCGATCAGGTCGAACGGGATGATGTCCAGCGCTTTGGCAAGCTGGAGGATGTCTGAGGCGAACGCCGTGACGGGGTAGCCCTCCCTGGTGTGGTCGCTGTCGCCGTGGCCGCGCTGGTCCAGGGCCAGGATGCGGAACTCCTCACAGTTCCGCTCCGCAAAGCTGTCCCACATATGGCTGTTTCCCGTTATGCCGTGGAGAGCGACCAGGACATTGTTGCTGGGGCCACCCCAGTCCAGGTAGTGGAGGTTGAGCCCGTTCACCTTGATGTATTTATCCTCTGGAGGCTGTCTTGCGGACATCCGGTACCTCGTTGCCCCATTTCAGGAGAGCCGGGACGTTATCTTCGGCCCGTTACACCCTTCGCCTGCGTGCTCCTGCTCAGGAGGAGAGCACCTCCGCCCTGTTTTCATTGAGCTTGGGGGCGGGGCTCACCTTTGGAGCCTCCCATGAGCCTGAGAAGGGCGGGCCCAGGACCTGTATCTTCCCAAGAATGGGGTGCCCCATCTCCTTCAGTACTCCAAGGGCCTTGACCTGCGGATGGTTGAAAACCTCTTTGGCGTTGTTCATCGGAAAGGCCACGGCATTATGGGACCAGACAAGCTTCGCGACCTCGTCGGCGGTCATGTGCTTCAGGTGGTTCTCCCAGAGCGGTATGAGCTCCTGAGCGTAGGGGCCGGTCCCAACGGCATTTCGGCCGCCATTCCCAAACCGTTCGTCCGCTAGCGACTCTTCCATACCCAGGTCCAGGAGCAAGCTGACGTAGTCCTCATCGGAGGCGTTGTAGAGCCGGAGGAAGATAGGTATGTCCTTGGTCCGCCAGCCGTGCATTCTGGGATAGGTATAGGCCTGGCAGAAGGGTCCCACCCACTCCTCAATGTCGCCCAGGAGGGTCCAGCACGCTTGCCTGTAGCACAGCATGGTGCCCCAGAGGCTGATGCCGATGCGCTGCCCTTCGCCGGTACGATTGCGACTGAAGAGAGCGGCGAGTACGGCCGGGAGGGCCATGGATGCGGTGCCATGGTTGGCAACTTCGGAGCCCCAGCGAGTGGGCTCACTCCCGATCTCACCGACGGACAGCCAGTAGTCGGACATGCCTTGAATGACCAGCTCAGAGCCCTTCAAATCCTTATAGATGCCCTTCTCTCCGAACGGAGTGATGGCGCAGTAAATGAGCCCTGGGTTGTCTTTTCGGAGAGAATCATAGTCCAGGCCCAGGCGATCCGCCTCTCCCGCCCAGTCCTCAATGAAGATATCCGCTCCCTTGAGGAGATTGCGGAGGCTCTTCCTTCCCTCCTCACTCTCCTTGTCCAATGCCACGCTCTTCTTGTTGCGGTTCAGGAGCGTGAAGGCAGCGCTGTCTCCGGACTTGGTCTGAGGGGCGAAGCCACGGGCGTAGTCCCCCTCAGGCGGTTCCACCTTGATCACCTCAGCGCCGGCGTCCGCCAGAAGCAGGGAGAGGAACGGTCCGCACAACCCCTGGCTTGCGTCTATAACGCGGATGCCGCTGAGAGGTGGCTGTCCAGGACTGTTCTCACGTCCGTTCCGTAGCTCTCTTTTCGCCACAGGGCCGAATAACCCGAACCCCTTCTCCAACGCTTCCTTGGTGTGTTGTCCTGGCGTGGGCGCCGGGTATACAGAGGTTGTCGCACTGCTGAACTGCCAGGGTACGCCGCCCAGGAAGAGCTTCCCCTGGTGAGGGATCTCGGTCTCCACAATGTATTCGTTCTCAAGAACGGCCTGGTTTGCCCGCAAGTCCTCGAAGTCGAAGAAGTAGCCGACGGGCACATCTCTCTTCGTCAACTGGACAAACCACCACCGTGAGGGTTTGCTGGCGAAGGTCTTCCTGAGCTCTTCAACCAGCTCCGTTCGATGCTCTACTCGATCGACGTTCTTGGTGAACCTGGAGTCGTCCAGGAGTTCTTCCCTACGGATTGCCACGCAGAGGCTGTGCCACTGCTGCTCCGTCTCCACGCCCACGCTGAGCCAGCGCTTGTCTTCGCACTGGAAGGCCTGGTGAGGCGCGCTGAAAGCCGAGGCGCTTCCAAGAGGGCCAGGGATTTTGCCCATCAGCAGGTATTCAGCCATGCGTGATGCCATCTGCAGAAGGGTGCCTCCCAGGTGGGTATTGGTAACGTACTGTGCCTCTCCCGTCAGATCTCGCTGAAGCAGCCCTAGGAGTACAGTGGAGGCCAGGATACAGGAGGCGTTCAGGTCGAAGTTGAAGGCATGCCGGGCCATCTCCGGCCTGCCTCCGTCATTTCCGGTCATGCTTGCGAAGCCGGAAAAAACCTGAACATCGCTATCGATTCCAGGCCAGGTTGCCATAGGGCCTTCAAAGCCCCATGCCGGACTTGATGCATAGACGATCCTGGGATTGATCTTCCGGACATCCTCAAAGGATAGTCCAAGTCTATTCATAGCCCCCGGTCTCTGGTTCTCGCAGATAACGTCGGCCTGTTTCAACAGTAGCTCAAGAGCCTGGTGCCCTTCCGGCGTTTTCAGATTCAGGGTGGCGGTTTTCTTGCTCATATTCCAGGCCGAGTAGGCAACGGACAGGCCCTTTTGAAGAGGCGGCTGAAATGTTATGACATCTCCATCCGGGCGCTCTATCTTGATGACCTTGGCGCCCATGAGACCCAGGAGCGTGTTCGCCCAGGGACCCACCCCGGCCATGCCAAAATCCAATATGTTGACGTCTTCAAGAAGGCCTGCCATACCTACCCCCATTAAATATACGGTGAACTCTGTGGTCTAAATGTTGCCGAACACTCTCAGAGGAGAGCCTCTAACCATGGTCTCTCTTGGTTTCGTTCTAGTGCCCCCCACTCAACAACACGCATTATAGCGAATTAGCGTACACCTAGCATCCCCGGCTAAGGTCGCGCGCCCCCCCGCTGGCTCTGTGCATGCGGTTATACCTACGCACTGACCGTTGAGTATCGATTCTCTCAGGAGCCTTCCCGATAGGGAACGGGGCTTGGCTTGGGTAGGCCGTCCATCCTCCACGGCGCTACAACGCTTGTCACCTTGCCCAGGGCCGGGTCATCCATCTCCTTGACCATCTCCAGGGCCTTCATCTGCGGATGCGCGAAGAGCTCTTTGAATGTGTTCACCTGCGCGCCGTTCGCCCCAAGCGAGTGAAACAACTCCAGGAGGTCATTGGACGACAGGTTCTGAAAACTCTCCTCCCAGATGGGCTTCGCCTGAATGTGTAGATCGCCGGTGCCACCCCATCCCAATAGGTCCCTGGGCAGGTTCTGGAACAGCGGGTGCTCCAGGTACTGCTCCATACCCAGCGCCTTCATGATCTCGGGGAATCTGTCGGCATCTCGCGGAGGAGCCAAGGTGACCGGCTGATCGGCGGTCTTGTAGCCGGTGTCCGGCGGCTTCACGTAGCCCTCGCAGTAGAAGCCGGCCCACTCGTCCGGGTCGACCATGGAGGTCCAGGTGATGCCCCGCTGGTGGACCATGGTGGCCAGCATGCTGACGTTCACCTGCTGGCCCTCCCCGGTGCGCCACTTGTGGTACAGGCCGCCCAGGATCCCATGCACGGCGAAGAGGGACGTCCCGGCGCTGGCCATATCGGGGCCCATCCGCACCGGCTCCTCCCCAGCCACTCCCAGCGTGTTCAGGAAGTCGGACATGGCCTGGAGGGTGAGTTCGGAGGCGGGCTGGTCGCGCAGCGGCCCCTTGGTCCCGTGGGGCGAGATGCTGCAGTAGATGAGGCCGGGGTTGAGCCTCTCCAGGTCCTGATAGCCCAGGCCCAGCCGCTTCATCCGCCGCTGCCCCGTCTCCTCGATGAACACATCCGCATCCTTGAGCAGGTCCAGGAGGCGCTGTTTGTCCTGTTCCTTGCGGATGTCCAGCCGCACCCCCTCCTTGTTGCGGTTCAGGTGGAAGAAGGCCGCGCTCACCCCGTTCAGCGGTGGGCTGAAGTGGCGGGC
>JAPUKM010000020.1 GCA_027295645.1 Chloroflexota bacterium
GGTATCTCCGGGTCCGTGATGTTCAGCCAGTAGATGTGCGAGAGCCGGTGCTTCAGCACAAAGATGACCGCGATGGCCCCCTCGTAGTCCACCCCCTGCAGCTTGGTCACGTACTCCTCGGGCAGATCGACCAGCCGCGGCAGCGCGAAGCTCGGCACGGTGGCGATCGCCAGGTCCACCGGTATCTCCGTCTCCTGCCCCTCGCTTTCTTCAACAACCAGCCCACGCACCCTGTTATCGGTGGTCAGGATACGCTTGACCGGCGTGCTTACATGCACCTCGCCGCCCATCTGCTTGATGCGCCGCTCAAGCTCATCGATCAGCACACCCCAGCTTCCCCGGATGTATCCCAGCTTCTCCTTGAACGACCGGTCGCGCGATGACACCCGCGTGGCGAACTTGCTCCACAGCCACGGCATCGCCACCTGGTCCTTATAGATAGTGAACTTCCCTTCGAGCAGCGGCTCCCAGATCACTTCGTAGTTGCGCTTGCCCGCCCACTTGCGCATGAAGCTGGCGGCCGTGATGCCCTCCCACCTCTTCCAGTTCTTGGTCCGTTGTAGGTACATCGCCACCAGCCCCATACGGATGCGGTCCACCAGCCCCACCGGCGTAAACCTCAACAGGTCCATCGGTGTGGAGAAGTTATAGATCTTGCCGCCGTGGAAGATCCCCACCTTGGAGTCCTCCCAGATAAGGTGGTCGCCCAGACCCAGCTCTTCCAGCAGATCGATGATGGTCCGGTCGGAGAGAAACAGGTGGTGGTAGAACCGCTCCAGCCGCCCCCCTCCGACGTCGAAGGGGGCCGCCAGCCCGCCGAGAAACGGCGCTCGCTCGTACACCGCCACCTGGTGGCCCTGCTTGGCCAGCTCATAGGCGGCCCCAAGGCCGCCTATGCCGCCGCCGATTACGCCGACCTTCACCACGGCCGCTTCTCGGTTTCCACGGCCTCCACGACAGCAACGCCCGGCTTCACATCTCGACCACCCTTGCCCATATGACTGAGGTCCCTGAAAGAGACATGCTGCCACCACAGGGTGGCCAGTCCCACCACCACCACTGGCAACAATAGTGCAGCGTGCATGGTGATGGTGTAGGCCGTGGCCACCGGTGCGGGAACACCCAACACCACCAGCGTGCCAATCGCAAAGAACTCGAACGGGCCGATGCCACCCTGCGACGACGGAAGCGAGGTCGCCAGGTTGGACGTGGCCGTCACGGCCAGAATGACCGCGGCCATCTCCACCTGGCCACTGAAGTGGTCCTGAAGCTCAAAGGAGAACCCGATCACGTACAGCATAGAGGCCTCCAGCAGCCAGACCGGGAGGGAGAGGAGGAGGAGCATCTGGACACGGCGGATGTCACGCAATGAAGCCAGCCCGGTGATAAACAGCCCCGTCAGTTCAACCAGGCTGAGGCCCATCTTCACCGGCAACCGGCGTGTCAGCGGGGCAAGTGCGCGCACCGGCCAGCCTGGCCAACGGGCCGCCGCAATCATCAACGCAAGCACCATCACAAAGGGCGCGATCGCACCCAGGACCAGCAGGTAGACGGGAATACTCGATCTCTCGGCCAGGTCCTCAACCAGGCCGCCCACCGGCAGCACCAGGGCGGCCGCCGCCAGCAGCAGCAGCAGCGTCAACCCGTCGAAGACCCGTTCCAGGACTATCGTTGCCAGTGCGGCGCTCTTGCTGACCCCCTCCCGCTGGCCCAGGTAGTAGCTCCGCACCACCTCTCCCAGCCTCACCGGCAGCAGGTTATTGGCCATGTAGCCGACCACCACCACCGGAAGCAGTCTGGAGGTGGGAATCGCTTTCAGATGCGAGAGCAGAAACCGCCATCGAAGGGTGCGGAAGACCACCGCCATGGAGTAGAGCCCTATGGCCGGAATCAGGTAGAGGAAATTCGCCTCCCCCAGGCTCTCCACCGTCTCTCCCAGATCGATGCGCAGAAGCAGTAACCCAAGGAATACCAGGGTCACCGCCAGCCCGAGCCACAGTCGTTTGCTACCCACCAATCGGCTCCATCGCTGCGATTAAAGAGGCTGCTTTAGACACAGATAACATAGTACACCGCCCCTATCCCATTGGCGACCTCTTCCGCTCACAGGGGGCGAAGCCCCGAGTAGGGACGCGGTCCCAGGGTGGGTGGAGGCATCACGGAGAACCCCTATGGCGCAAACCACTACTGCACCGCCGTGCTGTCGAAATCCTTCGGAAAGTAGGCCAGCCCATCTACGGACCCCAGCTGTCCCTCCGGGAAATCACGGAAGAGGAAATAGTCCACCACCCGGCGCCATGACTCCCTCTCCTGGATGCCTGAGGAGATCGTGGCGGAACCCAGTCCTCGATAGCTCTCCGGAAACCACCACCGGTGCTTGTACTGGGCCGGCCCCTCATAGTCACTCAGGTGCTTCGACGCCAGTTGCCGGTTCCGCAGCGCCAGAAGGACCACGTCCGCGTCCGGAGGCCCATCCAGCGCCGCGCAGCCGGTGTCGTTGCTGAGACAGGGATAGGATACCAGTGGATAGTCCCGGAGATACCAGGCCCAGGGCCAGCTAAAGCCGTCCGTGCTGTCCACCGTGATCCTCAGATTCGTTCCCTTTCCCGTCGTCTCGCCAAGACGCTCTATATCCCTCATGATCGCCGGAATATCCGGTGCCGTCTGTGTATACACCAGCATCTCCACCGGCACGTCGCTGTTACTGTAGGCAAGGCGAAACGCCCCCGTTACGCTCAGCCCAAACATGGCCGCCGCAAGACCCAGAGTCACCAGCGCCGCCCGCCTGTGTCTCCCAGTGAACGATAGCAGGTAGACCACACTACCGGCCAGGATCAGCATAAGCACAAGCGGCGCCCACTTCGACGACGTATCCGCGGTGAAATCGGGCGCCAGGAACCGGCTGAGCATCCGTCCTGATACCACCAGGAGCAGCAGCACCATGCTCACCGCTCCAAGGGCCACCCACATCTTCCGCCGCTTCGAGATATCCGTCTTGGCAGCGGTCGTCTCCCGCCCTCCCGTGTCGGCTGCCTCCTCGAACACCTCCGGCACCTCGGGCACCTCGGGCGCTTGAACCGGCTCCGGCTCCTCGGCACGCGTAAAAAACCCCCGCTGGAGAAGCTCGCCCAGGAATTTTCCCGCTAGAAGAATAAAGGGAAGCGACACCTCCACCAGCAGCCACGGCATCTTCTCCCCGGCAAACGTGTACAGGGCAAAGTTGACCACGGCCCAGTAGACCAGAAAGCGAGAGAAGGCGTCTCCCCGGCGGGCATAGATCACCATGGCGGGCACGGCCAGGACCATCGCCAGAAACTCGTAGTTGAATCCGATCACAAAGTAGTAGTACCACGGCTGGCATCCGCGACACACCTCGTGCTGCTGAATCCAGTAGCCCAGCGACTGCCATATCCCGCTGCCGATGCCGCCCAGGTTCAATGCGCTCAGCCCTATATCTCCCCTCGCCACATCATACGGAAGGGCCGGTACATTGATGTGGAGCGAAACCCACACGGCCCCGAAGGCACCGAAGCAGGCCAGCCACACCCAGGGTCTCCACCGCAGCCCCACCACCGCAGCAATCGCTATGAGCGCCACCGCCGTCAAAAAAGCAACGTACAGCCCTGTACCTATGGGAATACCCACGGCGGCAACGGCTGGGTCGCCATTGGCAAGCGTGAGCCCCAACGGCCCCTGGAAGATGCTGATCGCCGCCGCCAGCAGAGGAAGGGTCAATGTCCCTATGAGGATCAGATACTCCCCTTCAGGGGAAAACCTGGCGAGCCTCTTTCGCCCCACAAGCCAGGGTAGAACGTCCGTGGCGGCACGGATCAGCAGATAGCTCCCCAAAACAGCGACCAGGATGAACGCAGTCTCCTTGGTGGAGTATGCAAACGCCAGCGCTATCGCCGAAAGCACCAGGTAGCGTACCTTCCTGGTGTCGAAGTAACGCCACATGAATCCCACCAGCGCCAGCGTCCACACCGCCATGAAAATGTCGTTGCGGGCGAACCTGCTGAAGTACAGCATCGTCGGCGAAAAGACCAGCATGAGCGACGTCAGCAGCGCGCCCGTCCTGCCCAGATGGCTCCTCAGAAGCACCGGCAGACCCACCAGCGTCACCCCGAAAACAGCCGATAGCAGCCGTGCGGTAGCATCGCTGGACCCAAAGATCGAGTAGAAGAGCGACGTTCCGAAAAACTGGAACGGCCCGTGCATCAGCGGGTTGTGTATGTACCCTCGGTCCTCGGTGATATACCAACTATAGACGGCGTGGAGGCTCTCGTCGTGGTGGATCGCCTGCGCACCCAGGTCCCAGAGCCGCAGGGCCAGCGCCACCGCCATCAGCACCAGGTACGCCGTCAACTCCCAGTGGGGCCATCGTGCCCACCGCTCAACAGCCCTGTCGATCCTCTGCCCCTCGGCAGGAGTCTCAACCGGAAAGCCCTGTTCCACATCCAGTGTCGCCACGTTACTCCCGGTACCGATAGATTGCGACCTCGCCGCTCAGAAACGCCGGCTCCAGAATCTCGAACCCCTCCAATGGCGGCCGCCCGAACTCTGCCCGCTCGCGCGGCCCCACATAGACATACGTTAGCCCGTATTCACGCAGGATCTCTTCCACCATGGCGACGCTTGTACTCTGGTACGCCGTCCGTATCGCCTCCTCCCGGCCCTCAAAGGGCCTCCGAGAGCCACGCCACTGCTCCTCATGGCCGGGCCAGCCCAGCACCGTCGGTATGCCCGTGCTTGCCGA
>JAPUKM010000200.1 GCA_027295645.1 Chloroflexota bacterium
CCCATCGGCATGGTGGCGTCACACCCGTCCAGCCGCTACGATAAGTCCGACTCCTCACTCCTGATCGACGCAACCCGCAAGGCCGACTTTCCGCCCCTGTCTCTACCCAGGAAGGAGTACATGGAGAGGGCCAGGGAGATATGGGAGGAGCTCGGTTTGCCCAAGCTGGAGCCGCGCGAGCCCTGGCACGGCTACCTCCTAGGGTTGTGGCCCGAGGAGATGCAGGATGAGGCGGATCTGGCGGCCAAAGGTGAGAATGACAAGGTAAGCGAAAGGCTGAGAGCTACGAGGGTTGATGTGGGCGATGGAGAGACGCTGAAATCGCTTAGAGAGCAGTGGGGACGCACCCACACGGGCAGAGCGGAGTAGCGCTCCGGCAGGAGGAACATGAAACGTCGCATTGAACTTACGGTCAATGGGCAGGACTATGAGATTGAGGTCGAGCCCAGTAAGCTACTGCTCCACGCTCTACGCGAGGAGATCGGGCTGACCGGGACGAAGGAGGGCTGCAGCATCGGGGTATGCGGTGCATGCAGTGTCATGGTGGACGGACGGTTGACGAGCTCCTGCCTCACCCTGGCCATTGCCAATGATGGCAAATCCATCACCACCATAGAGGGGATGGTAGCGGATGGCGAGCTCGATCCGCTTCAGCAGGCCTTCATCGACTATGGCGGGTCGCAATGCGGTTTCTGCACACCGGGCCAGATAGTTGCGGCAAAGGCCCTCTTAGAGGCCAACCCACATCCCTCTGAGGATGAGGTCAGGGAATGGATGTCCGGGAACCTCTGCCGCTGTACCGGCTACTACAAAATCCTTGAGTCTGTTATGGCCGTGGTAAAGCAACATGAAGGGGTCAAAGGGTAGCCTCGCTCCCCCGTACTACAATCTGGATACCCCTTCTCAGGAGGAACAATGGCAACGGCTCAAACGTACTCCGTGATTGGTCAGAGGGTCAACCGGACCGAGGGATATGGCAAGGTCAGCGGAGAGACCAAGTACATCGCCGACATACTCCTTGTCGGGATGCTGCACGGCAAGATCCTCCGGAGTCCCTACCCTCACGCTCGTATCCTCAGCATCGACACCAGCAAGGCGGAACGGCTGCCAGGCGTGCGCGCCGTGGTCACCGCTGACGATACCATCAAGCAGGGCTGGGGCGCCTTTCTCCAGGACCAGTATCCCCTCACCGTTGGTGTAGCCCGATACGTAGGAGATGAGGTGGCGGCCGTGGCCGCTGTGGATGAGGCCACGGCCCAGGAGGCCCTGGAGCTGATCGACGTGGAGTGGGAGGAGCTGCCTGCGGTCTTCGACCCGGAGGAGGCGATGCAGGAGGGGGCTCCGCTCATCCATGCTGGCAAGGAGCGGAACATCGCCATCAAGATCGATGTGGAGCGTGGTGATGTCGACCGCGCCTTCGCTGAATCGGACCTGGTCGTTGAGGACACCTTTCAGAGCATGCACCAGTGGCACTGTGCCATTGAGACCATTGGGAGCGTTGCCGAGTACTCCCACGGCAAGTACACCATCCACATGAACACATCCACGATCTACATGGCACGTGGTCGGATCGCAACGGCCCTCGGCGTGTCGGAAGCGGACGTACGCATCGTTCAAAGCGGAGTCGGTGGGGCGTTCGGCGGCAAGTCGTGTGACGACAACAACGCTATCGTTGCCGCCCTTCTGGCGAAGAAGGCTCAGAGGCCTGTGAGGATTATCAACACCCGTGACGAAGAGTTCCTGGCGGGGAGCCGACCGCGGGTGCCGATGAAGATCTGGATCAAGATGGGGTTCATGACGGATGGGCGTATTCGGGCCAAACAGATACGGGTCGTGGCCGACAACGGAGCCTACTCCGGCAAGGCTCCGGCCGTCACTGGTGTCGCCGCCCTGCGTCACGATACCGCCTACAGGTTCACTGACGTGAAGACTGAGGCCTATCTGGTCTACACAAACAAGATACCCACCGGAGCCTTTCGCGGCTTCGGCAACCCCTCAGCGGAGTGGGCCCTGGAGCAGCTCATGGATATCGCCGCCGATAAGCTGGGCATCGATCCCATCGACCTGGCGCGCATCAATGCGGTGGAGGCGGGCTACGTCTCGCCACATGGAAATCGAGTGGGGAGTTGCGAGCTCATACAGTGCATCGACAAGGTGGAGGAGTTGATTGGTTGGAAAGAGAAGCGGGCGAACAGGGTGCCGTACCGCGGCCTGGGCATGGGCTGCACCGTCCATGTGAGCGGCAAACGCCACTTCATGGACTACGATGGGGCCACCGCGACCGTCAAGGTGAACGAAGATGGCAAGGTGTACATCCTCAGTGGGGAGGGAGAGGGCGGGCAGGGAATATACACAGTCCTCTGCATGATAGCCGCGGAGGAGCTTGGGGTGCCGCTGGAAGAGGTGTCGATCTCGCAGGCGGATACGGATGTGAATACCTTCTGCCTGGGGGCCTTCGGGAGCCGGGTGACCTACGTTGCGGGAAACGCGGTGAGGGACGCCGCGGCCAAAGCCAGGCAGCAGCTGTTTGAAGAGGCGTCCCACCTGCTGGAGGCGGACGCGGAGGAGCTGGGCTCCAAAGACGGCCGGATCTTCGTCAAGGGATCAGAGTCGAGGTACATAACGGTGGCGGATGCGGCGCGGGCACGCCTCTTTCGACGCGGCGGCGCACCGATCATAGCCTTTGGCAGCTTTGACGCTGACTCTGTCATGCAGGACGATACGCGGTACGGAAACGAGTCGGGGGGCTACAACTTCGGTTGTCAGGCCGCGGAGGTGGAGGTGGACCCGGAGACCGGCCAGGTGAGGGTGCTCCACTATGCGTCGGTTGCCGACTGTGGCACTGTGATCAACCCGATCGGCGCCGAGGGGCAGGTGGACGGCGCATTGGCGCAGGGCATCGGCTATGCCATGACCGAAGGGATGACGTTTGAGGACGGCCGTCCATCCGAGCCCAACTTTTCCGGATATAGAATCCCCTCCATGCGGGACATGCCGCGCAAGCTAAGCAGCGCCTTCGCCGATTCCTACGAGCCCACGGGGCCATTCGGGGCCAAGGGGTTGGGAGAGCTGGGAACGGACCCGACAGCCGCGGCCATCTCCAATGCGATCTTTGATGCCGTCGGAGTGCGTATCAAAACGCTGCCGATCACACCGGAAAAGGTGTTGAGAGCGATACAGGAAAAAGATGCTTGATTTCGAATATCTAGAGCCGACTACTGTCGAGGAGGCCTGCACTCTGCTCCAGAGCTACGGGGACGAGGCGGTGCTGATGAGCGGTGGTGCAGCGGTGACCATGTGGATAAGCCAGCGCCTCCTAGCTCCAGAGGCCATTATCAGCCTGGCCAAGATCCCCAACTTCGATTACGTTCGTTTCAGTGAGAAGGACGGCCTGACGATTGGCGCGGGGGCGCGTCATCGAGATATCGAGATGTCCCCGTTGGTTCGTCAGCATTATCCGCTGCTGTACGAGACCTTCAGCAAGGTGGCCCAACCCAGGATCCGCTACATGGCGACCATCGGAGGAAACCTGTGCACCGGTGATCCCGCCACCGACCCCGGGACAAGCCTCATGGCGCTGGACGCTGAAGTCACGCTGACCAGCACCGAGGGGAAGCGGGTCTTGAGCTTAGAGGAGTTTTTTGTCGACTATTACCAGACGGCCCTGAAGCAGGGCGAGGTCCTAACCGAGGTTCGTGTGCCACCACCCGCCGAGTGGGCCGGCTGGTCCCGGATCAAGTTTACTCCCCGCACCGAAGAGGATTTTGCGACTGTCGGAGTCTCCGTGGCGCTCAAGGTGCGTAGCGGAGAGTGCGAGGATATCCGCCTGGCGCTGAACTCCGTCGCTCCCGTCATCGTGAGGGCGCATCGGGCCGAAGAGGTCCTGCGTGGCAAGCGGGTGACCGATGAACTGGTGAACGAGGCGGGAGAGGTCGCTGCCACAGAGGTTGAACCCACGGACGACATGCGCGGCTCCGCAGACTACAAGCGCCATTTGGTCAAGGTTCTGGTGCCGCGCGCGATGAGGCAGGCTCTGGAACGGATAGACGGCTAATATATCGTTTTATGATATGTTAGCCACAATCGCCTGAGTTCGAGCCCTAGGCCAGCGCCGTCCGAGCCCTGTCCGACAATTGTCATGCCCTTCAAATCAGAGAGAACCTCTACAACCGCTTGGCGCACCTGAGGGTGGTCATCCGCCACCAGCACCCTTATCATTTCATGTAGACCTCCACCAACGATACGGCGTCATCCCAGGGCCGCCCCCCGACCGTTCAAGGCTGCCAGCACCTTCTCAGAAGTGATGGGCAGGTCTGTGATACGCACGCCCACCGCATCGAACACGGCGTTGGCTATGGCGGCGGCCACGGGGCAGTTGCTGGTCTCGCCGATGCCTTTGCCCTGGTAGGGGCCCGGCCCCGCCGGCTCCTCCAGAAGCACCGTGATCAACTCCGGAATGTCCTGGATGGTGGGGATCTTGTAGTCGCCCAGGTGCGCGGTGGTTACCTGGCCCGCCTCCACTCTCAACTCCTCCATGAGGGCGTAGCCGAGGCCCTGGATGATGCCGCCTTCGATCTGTCCCTGGTGACCCAAGGGGTTGAGCACTGTGCCGACATCGTGGGCGGAGACAAACCGCCGCACCTTGACCTGGCCGGTCTCCGGGTCCACCTCCACCTCGGCGATCTGGGCGCAAAAGGAGGTGATATCCCTACCGCCTTCAGGCTTGTAGGTCACCTGGGCTGACACCGGCCCCCCGGCACGCGCGGCCTCGGCGGCCACGTCGGCCAGCGAGAGGTCCGTGCCGCCAGTGGAGGCGAGGAGCCGCCCGTTGTGGAGGCGTACCTCCTCCCGGGCGGTGCCAAGCAGACCGGCCGCCACGTCGATGAGCCGCTGGCGCACCTCCCGGGTGGCCCGTAAGGTGGCCTGGCCCGCCGAATGGGTGACCCAGCTCCCCGCAACGCCCGCATCGAAAGGGCCGGAGTCGGTATCGATGGTGACGACGTTGATGGTGTCCAGCGGAACGGTAAGCTCTTCGGCGATGATCTGGCTGAGGACGGTGTGCGTCCCGGTACCCACATCGGGGGTTGGGCTGCGCAGTGTCACGGTGCCATCGCTCTCGACGATCACCGTGGCGCTGCTCTCCGCACCTCCCGTCAGCCGATCGTACATGGCGATGCCCCTGCCGATGTTCGGGCCCGGCTTGGGGGCATCCCAGCCGATGGCCTTGACCGCGGCGTCCAGGGTCTGGCCCGAGCGCACCTGGCGCAGCGGCTGCCCGGTCGGGGTATCGTCGCCCTCCTGGAGGAGATTGCGCCGCCGGAGCTCCAGCGGCTCCATGCCCATCTGGTGGGCGATCATGTCCATATGGGACTCTACGGCAAAGACCACCTGAGGCGATCCGGGGGCCCGCATAAAGCCACCCGGGATCGTGTTGGTGTACACCATGTCCGATTCAATGTGAACGTTGGGGATACGATACGATCCGGCAAGGCCAGAGGCCCCCAGCAGGTTGACGCCGAGACCGGGCTTGAACGCGCCGTAGGCTCCGCTGTTGAATACCGCGCTTGCCTGCCGCGCTACGATACTCCCGTCCGTCTTGACGCCGGAGCGGAGCGTGATGGTGGCTGGATGGCGTGGGTTGCCCGCGGTGAGCTCTTCCAGAAAGGTCATCACCATCTTCACGGGCCGACCAGATGTCCTGGCAAGGAAATAGGAGAGCGGCACATCCATGGGATCACCCTTGCCCCCGAAATCGCCGCCGATATGGCTCACGTTGATCCGCACCCTGTCCGGCTCCATGCCGATGGCGGCGGCGATCTGGCCGCGCAGGGGGAACGGGACCTTGCTGTTGACCCACACCTGCACACGGCCCGAGTCGTCCACCTGCACCAGGCAGGCGTGCGGCTCCAGGTACACCTGATGCACGCGGGCCAAGGTGAAGGTGTGCTCGAAGAGCAGGTCGGCCTCGGCGAAGCCACGCGCGATGTCGCCCTTGCTCCACTCGTTATGGACGAAGCGGTTGGTGGGCTCCTGAACAGGCTCAGGCAGGCCTTTGTAGCTGTTGATGTTGTCGTGGAGGATGGGCGCTCCGGGGCTCATGGCCTCCAGGGGGTCGAAGACGGCAGGAAGCTCCTCGTACTCGACATCGATGAGCTCGAGGGCATCCTCCGCGATGTCCGGGTCCTCCGCGGCGACCGCGGCGACCTTCTGACCGATGAACCTCACCTTGTCCCAGGCGAGGACGGGCAGGTCCAGCATACGACGCCCGATATATATGCCGGAGAGGTCCGCCCCGGTGAGGACGGCGTGCACACCGGGAAGACGGCCGGCCCGGGAGGTGTCGACGCTCAGGATACGGGCGTGAGGGTGCGGGCTTCTGAGGGCTTTCCCCCACAACATGCCGGGAACATGGACGTCCGCCGGATATAGGGCTCTGCCGGTCACCTTTTGCGGCCCTTCCAGCCGGGTCACCGCTTTGCCCACCATCGTATAGTTGGTCATAGAACCCACCTCGTTAAGGGGAATGTGGAGCGTCGCTCTCTGGCTGGCGGAGGCCACGGTACCAGTCCAGAATCTCCTCTCCCCTCCAGAAGAGAACTCCGGGGTGTTGCCGCATGTATTCGTAGATCTGCTCGAAGTATTTTATCCTCTGGGGGACGCCGCTGATGTAGGGGTGGACGGCGATGGCCATAATCCTGGCGGTGTGCCGTCCCTCCTCGTACAACCTGTCGAACTGGTCTTTCGCGCGGTCGAACAGCTCACGGGCCGGGTGGTGCTGCACGAGCATCATCGGGATATCGTTGAGCTCCAGGGTGTAGGGCACCATCAGGAGAGGCCTGGAGGTGGTCTTGATCTCGAAGGGCTGGTCGTCAGCGACCCAGTCGGAGACGTACTCGATCCCCTCCTCTGCCAGGATGTCGAGCGTATCCCAGGTCTCGGTGAGGCCCGGGCCGAGCCAGCCTCGCGGCGGGCGGCCCAGGTAGCCGCGTATCGTTTCGACCGACCTGTGTATCACATCCCGCTGGTCGTCGGCCAGATGCAGGGCCTGCTGAGTGTAGCCGTGTCCCATGAACTCCCAGTCAGCGTCTCTGGCCGCATCCGCTACACGCGGATAGGAGAGGCAGACCGCGGCGTTGATCGCCATAGTGGCCTTGATCCGGTGCCTGTCCAGCGCCTCCTTGAGCCGCCAGAAGCCGAC
>JAPUKM010000201.1 GCA_027295645.1 Chloroflexota bacterium
GGCCCCCCGAAGTTGCGGGCGTAGTCGCCCTCCGGCGGCTCCACTTTGATCACCCGAGCGCCGGCATCCGCCAGCATGAGCGAGCCGTAGGGTCCGGCCAGGCCCTGCGTCATATCGACGACAGTGACACCGTCCAGAACACCCTTCTCCATGGGTCCCGTTGGGCCAAAGTAGCCCTTGGCCCTGGTGGCGCCGTTCTTGCCCCAGCCCTCCTTCATGACCTGCTCGGTATCCTGGCCGGGCAAGGGGCCCGGTTTCACCGAAACGGGTGTCTTGGAGTACTGGAACGGCAGGTTGCTGAAGGGTAGTGTTCCCGCCCTTGGATACTTCAGCGATATGATCGATCTGTTGGCTCTGATCTGCGGCAGGTCGGGGATCGTCTCGTAGTCGTGGAAGAGGCTCACCGGCACCTTCCGCTTACGGAGCTGAATGATCCACCACCGGGCGGGCTTGCCCTCAAAGATAGCCTGAAGCCTGTCCTCCAGCTCGTCGCGGTGCTTCACCCTGCCTGGATTGGAATCGAACCGTCGGTCGTTCAGGAGCTCCGTGGCGTCGATCGCCTTGCACAGGCCCCGCCACTGGGCATCAGTGATGACCCCCACGGCCAGCCACTTCTTATCCTGGCACAGGAAGGCCCGGTGGGGGACCGTGGTCGCGCAGGCGCTGCCCATGGGCAGTACGTTCTTCCCGGAAGCTAGAAACTCGGCGATGCGGCTGGTTTGCACAGCGATGGAGGATGCCACCTGCGCATTCTCCATCTTGATTCCCTTGCCGCTGCGCTCCCGGTACAGGAGGCCCAGCAGGGTCGTCGTCACTATATAGGAGCTGGCGTTGAAGTCATGGAGGACGTAGATGCGGATGAACTCACCCTCGCCACCAACCTTGCCGGTGGTGCTGACGGCGCCGCTGAAGGCCTGGGCCGAGGGGTCCGCGCTGCCCCGGTGCTTCATCGGCCCGGTGCTGCCCCAGCCGGGGTAGTTGCCGTAGACGATGTTGGGATTTATTTTGGCGACCTCTTCGTAGTCCAGCCCAAAGTGCTCAACCGTCCCCCATTTGTGGTTCTCGGCAAAGACGTCCGCCTCCTTGAGAAGCCGCCGGGCCATCTCCTGCCCCTCCGGACTTTTGAGGTTCGCGAACACGCTCCGCTTGCCCAGATTGCACTGCATGTACACAACGGAGAGGTCATTGTAGCGCGGCTTGGTGCCGAGTATACGGTCACCGCCCGGAGGCTCCAGCTTGATCACGTTGGCGCCCATGGCGGCCAGGATCATAGTGGCCCACGGGCCCACGCCCGCCTGCGTAATATCGAAGACCTTGACCCCGTGCAGAGGTCCCGCCATAGCTCACCCTAGCCCTTTGACCCACCCTCGAATTGCGTTCCGCTATTCTATCACAGTATTGGCACAGTATTGGCACAGTATTGGCGCAGTATCGTCCGGTGGCATGGGCCGTGCCGGCGCGGGAGAAGTATAATGCCGTCATCAGCACCATGGAAACAGGGGAGGAAGAGCATGGCCTATCAGTTCATTACTTACGAGAAACGGGACAACATCGCCTGGGTTGCCATCAACCGGCCGGAGGTGATGAACGCCCTGCATCTGCCCGCCGATGAAGAGCTGTTCCAGGTATGGCAGGATTTCGATGCCGACCCCCAGCTGAGGGTGGCCATCCTCTCCGGGGCTGGAGAGCGCGCCTTCTGTGCCGGCAGCGACCTCAAGTATGAGGCCGAGTTGACGGGCAGGGGAGAGCAGGCGAGCCATCTCGCTTTTGGCGGCTTCGGCGCACTGACCGATCCGCGCTCCAGGGTGCGGAAGCCGATCATCGCGGCGGTGCATGGCTACGCCCTGGGGGGTGGGTTCGAGCTTGCCCTGGCCTGTGACCTGATCATCGCCGCCGAGCAGGCCCAGTTCGGACTTCCTGAGCCGCGGGTGGGCGTGGTGGCGGGCGCTGGCGGGATGCACCGCCTGCCCCGCCAGCTTCCCCTGAAGACGGCCATGGGTATGCTCCTCACCGGAAAATACCTCTCCGCGCAGGACGCCTACCGTCTCGGGCTGGTCAACGAGGTGGCCCCACTGCCCGATCTGCTGTCCACGGCGGAGCGGTGGGCACGCGAGATCATCCAGTGCGCGCCCCTGTCGATCGTCGGTAGCAAGCAGGCGGCGATGGCTGGGCTGGACCTGCCGCTGGAGGCGGCCATCAGCAACAACTACTCCTGGGTGGAGGCGAGCAGAAGCTCCCCGGACCGATCGGAGGGGATACTGGCCTTTGTGGAGAAGCGCCCCCCGCAGTGGAGGGGCGTGGTCTAGACAACTGTGTGGTGTGGAGAGGGTGGGCGGCGCTAACCGCGACCTCGGAAGTACGATACCATCGCTCCAACGAAGCACAGGGCCGCCGCCACCACCATGGCGTCGCTGAAGCTGGACACCACGGCCCTGGCGGCCGATGACTCCCCGACCATAGCGCCCAGGTGGACGTCCTGGCGGATAGCGAAAATAGCCCCCGCCACCACGAATCCAATGGAGTGAGACACCTGCCGTCCTGCGGCTATAAAGGCGCCGGCGGAGCTGAGGCGGCCCTGGCTTGCGCTCCCCATGATCGCGCTGGTATTCGGAGGCTCGAAGAAGGCGCTCCCAAGGCCCGACAGCGCCAGAGCGGCTACGATTCCCCATAGCGACACATCGCCTGCCACGCGGGACAACATGAACAGTCCAACCCCCAGGACAGACATTCCGAACACCGTTGGAATGCGGGATCCCCAGCGATCGGCGACCATCCCGCTTATGGGCGCGCCGATGACCCGGATCGCCGGGAAGACGGTCAAAACCATGCCCGCTCGGCCGGCGGTCATCTCCAGGCCATTGATGAGGAAAAAGGCGCCCAGGAACGTGACCATACCGTTGGCTATGTAGTGAAAGACCAGCGTCGCCTGCGATATGGTGAACACACGGTTCCGAAACTGAGCGATGTCCAGCACCGGTCTCACTGCCCGCCGCTCCACCGCCAGCAGCACCAGGAGAAGCACCGGGCTGGCACCGGCAAACGACCACACCACCAGCTGCTCCACGCCCCCGCGCCCCGCAAGGTTGATGGCCAGCAGGAACGTCGTCGCCGTTGCCGCCAGCATCACCGGCCCGATGTAGTCGAACCGCAGGGATACGTCGCGCCGGCGGTGGTCTGATGGAAGGATGGCCATCGCCAGCAGGATGCCGATGATACCCAGGGGCACGCGGCTCCAGAAGAGGGCCCGCCAGTCCAGAGCGTCCAGGAGCAGACCCCCGGTAGCTGGCCCCAAGCCCAGGCCGAGGCCCACGCTCGCACCGATGAGTCCGAGCGCTCTGCCTCGCTGATTCTTGGGGAAGGCAGCGGTGACTATCGCATCGACGTTGGGCACGACCATGGCCGTACCCGCGGCCTGAAGCATTCGAATCAGGATGAGAGCGATAACGGTGGGTGCCAGCGGCGCCATTCCCAGGCCGATGACGTAGACGGTCAGGCCTGCTATGAAGAGCCGTTTCCGCCCCACTGTATCGGCCACCCAGGCGGTCGTGAAGATCAGAGAGACGGTGGTGAGGAAAAAGGCCGTGGAGACCCAGAGCACCGTGGATGGGTCTGTCGAAAACTCCTGGACGAGTGTGGGAAAGCTGATCGAGACCATGCCCCCGTCCAGGGTCAGGAAGAGGGTGACAAAGGCCATGGCGGCCAGGATGGTCCACTTGCCCCCGGGCGCAATCACGCCATCCGCGGGGCCGTGGGTTTCCTGTCTGGTTGAATCGTCCAAGCTAGTGGCCGGGGGACAGCAACGGGTGCAGTCGCTCAGGGTTCATGCGTAGAGCCCGCGGGGTACCCACGTGGGCCTGATCGGATGGGGCACGGAGATAATACCACACCACTGCAGTCAGGGACTGGGCTCCTCTATGTCGATAGCCTCAAGACCGGTTTCGGCGGCCCAGGCCAGCAGGCCGCGGCGGAAGCCCAGCGCTCCCATGGGGGCGAAGACCGATTGCAGGGCCTGGAGTACCTCCTGGGCGCTGGCCCCCTCCTGCAGGGCCAGGCGCACGTGGACCTGGATGTGCTCCACGTCGGCCCGCAGCGCGGCCAGCGTCACCACCTGGAGCAGCTCCTTGGTCTTGCGGTCCAGCAGCCGCTGTTCGGGGTAGGTGGCCTCGACGAACGTGTTGTACTTCTTCGTCCATTCCAGGTCCGCCGTTGCCATGATCCGGTGCATGTCCAGGAGAAAGCCCCGGTTGCGCTGCATCTCCTGTAGGTAGCTCCGTGTCTCCTCTGTGGTCATCGCCTCACACTCCTTGTTCTATAGATACGGCCGGAATCTTTACATGTAACCTTATTCTGTGCATGCAGCCGCGTTCTG
>JAPUKM010000202.1 GCA_027295645.1 Chloroflexota bacterium
GTCGATCTTCCAGGCCACGTTGTCGATGGGACGCCGCCCGGTCTCCGGATGGTCTATCCAGGCTACGAAGTCCCGCTCTATCAGGTGGGGGTCGTGCAGCAACTCCAGGGAGTCGAGCGCCGGAACGGACGGGACCCCCGCGCGCTGGAGGATCGCCATGACCCCGTACGGCTCGCGCTCCAGTGTCCATGCCTCGATGAGGGGGTCCAGGGCCTCCTGGTGTGCCCACCGGCTGGCCGCATCGGCGAAGCGGGGGTCCGCCGCCCACTCCGGATGGCCGGTTGCGCGACAGAGGGAGGCCCACTGGGAGTCCGTGGAGACGGAGATGGCGACCCACTTCTGGTCCCCCTTGCAGCGGTAGACATTATGAGGGGCCTTGTCCTTGTCCCGGTTGCCCACGCGCTTCGCCTCACGACCGTTCATTGTGTAGTCGGCCACGGCCTCGGGCATCATGGTGGTCAGCGCCTCGGTCATCGCCACCTCGATGTACTGTCCTTCGCCGGTCGTGGAGCGGTGGTAGAGGGCCTGGAGGACGGCGAGGATACAGTAGGAGCTGCTGAGGGGGTCAGGGAAGATGCCTCCCAAGATTCTCGGGTGCCCTCCGGGGTAGCCGGTAGCGGCGGCCAGGCCGCTGAAGGCATTGATGACGCTGTGGAACCCAACGAAGTCCTTCATGGGGCCGGAGCGCCCAAATGCGCCCACAGAGAGGTAGATGATATCCGGTTTCAAGCGCCGAACGGTTTCATAGCCAAGTCCCAGCCTCTCGATGGTCCCGGTGGCGAAGTTCTCCATCACCACATCGCTGACAGAGATCACACGCTTGGCCAGATCGAGCCCCTCGGGGCTGCGCAGGTTAAGCACCAGGCTCAGCTTGTTGGAATGCATAAGGTTGCACGCGACGCTCCGATTGACTCCTGCGATCCCATCGGCGAAGGGCGGGAGCGTCCTGTTGGTCATATGCCGGCTACTTTCGACAAGAATGACCTCGGCTCCCAACCACCCAAGGATCTGAGCGGCGAACGGGATGGCTATGATCTGCCCGAAGTCCACAATACGGATGCCCTGCAGCGGGCGATTCGTCATGGCCCGCCCTGCGCCTTTAAGCGGTCCCAGGGTGTCTCCGGAGAGGCCCAGCCACTCCTGAAGGACCTCTTCGGTGTGCTCGCCCAGCCCGGGTGCCTGGCGGCGCAGGTGCCACGGAGTGGCCCCCATGCGTACGGGGAAGCCGGGCAACTTGAAGGTCCGCCCATCCGGCCCTTCAAGGGTTCGCAGGTAGTCGCGCTCCTTCACGTGCTCCGACTCCACCATCTGCCCGACTGTGTATGCAGGGAAGCAGGGAACACCGTTTTCGCGGGCCATACGGGAGATCTCGGCGCCCGTGTACTCCATAGTCCACTCCATCATCAGGGGACGCAGGGCATCCCAGTTGCGGGCCCGCTCCATGGGGTTGGAGAAGACCTCCAGGTGTGCCCAGTCTGGATTGCCCATCATCTCAACAACCTTGCCCCACTGGTGCTCCAGGAAGGCCGCCACCACAACATAGCCGTCCTTACAGGGCAGGTACGCGTTGGGCATAGCACCGAAGATGACGGGTGCCCGCGGTTTCGGCTCTATGTAGGAGGCGTGGCCCACATCCCAGGCCATCACCATCGCCACCGCCTCCTGGTGGCTCACGTCCACCTCACACCCCTGGCCCGTGAGCTGCCGATTCATAACGGCCGCCATGGTGGCCACGGCCCCCTGGATACCGGCCAAGTACTCCCCGATACTCTCGTTGGCACGCAGCGGCGGCTCCTGATCCGGAGTGTATATCATGTCCGGTATCCCGGGAGAGGCGTAGGTAAACCCACCGGCGCTGACGGCGATCAGATCGTCTCCGATGTAGTCGCGGTAGGGTCCCGTCAGTCCGAAGGGGGTGATGGCGGTGACGATGAGGCGAGGGTTCAGCTCCTTGAGGCGATCTCTACGGAGCTGGAGCCGCTCCAGGGCGGGGGTTGAATCGTTGACGACGAGGATATCCGCGTGTCTGAGCAGCTCCCGGAGGACCGATGCCCCGTCCCGCTGCTCTAGGTCCAGGGTGACGCTCCGCTTGTTGGCGTTGAGGTAGAGGTGAAGCCCGCTCCAATCGGGGTGTGGGATGTCGTTTGGGAACGGGCCGCGGCGGCGTGCCGCATCTCCGCTGGGAGGCTCTATCTTAACGACATCGGCACCGGCATCGGCCAGCAGGCGGGCACAGTATGAGCCGGCGTGCTGAACGCTGTACTCGACTACCCGAAGGTCCGATAAAGCTGAGCCAACCTGCACTCGTCCCTCCCCGGGTTGCAGAATACCGGATTCCGCTGTCAGCTACTACCCCTTGCTGTTTCCAAGGATGGCGACGCAGGCGACCTGGGGGGTGCCACCCAGGGTATGGCACAGCCCAAGCTCGACGTTCTTCACCTGGCGTGGCCCGGCCTTGCCCTGAAGCTGCTTGTAGATCTCGTAGGCGGTCCGCAATCCGGTGGCACCGACGGGGTGGCCGAAGGCCTTCAGGCCGCCATCGGTATTGACAGGGAGGTCTCCCTCGAGGGTGAAGGTGCCCGCCTCGATGTCCTCCCACCCGCGACCGGCGGGGGAGAAGCCCAGGTCTTCGTAGATGACCAGCTCTGTGATGGTGAAGCAGTCGTGGACGGTAGCCACGTCGATCTCCTCGCGCGGGTCCACGACGCCCGCCTGCTCGTAGGCCTGGCGAGCGGCGTTGCGGTTGGCTTCGAAGCCCACGTAGTCGAAGCCGGGGCGCAGCGTGGGGAGCATAGGGTCCACGGATAGCCCGATGCCCTTGATGTACACGGGGTCTGAACGGAAGCTTTTGGCAAGGTCCGCCCTGCACAGGATGGCGGCCGCCGCTCCATCTGTGGTGGGACAGCAGTCCAGCAACCCCAGGGGCCACGAGATGATGGGCGCCTTGAGCACCTCCTCAACGGTCACCTCCCTCTGGAAATGGGCCTTGGGGGACATGGTGCCGTTGTGGTGGTTCTTCACCGAGACCTTGGCCAGCATGGTCTTCCCCTGCTCTTCGTCCCAGCCGTGGTCGTGGAAGTAGCGGGTGGCGATGTTGGCGAAGTAGCCGGGTGCGGTGGCGCCCGCCTGATAGACGGGGTTAGCGCCACGCCCGGTACCCAGGCCGGGCATGCCGGTGTCCTTGAGCTTCTCGAAGCCCACCGCCAGCACCACGTCGTAGAGGCCTGAGGCTATGCCAAGGGCGGCGTTGCGGAGCGCTTCGTGGCCGGTGACGCACCAGTTCTCCACCCGGGTGATGGGGATATCCTTCAGCTTGAGAGGGTCGGCGATGGTGACGCCGGCCTCTCCGGAGCGGAGGGTGCCGACCCAGGCCGCCTGGATATCGCCCGGCTCAACGCCCGCGTCCTCGTAGGCCTCGTAGGCGGCCTCGATGATCAGGTCCTCCGAGGAGGCGTCCCAACGCTCGCCGAATTTGCTGATCCCCATGCCGACGATAGCTACCTTGTCCTTCAAGGATTCCATGCTCGCCTCCTCAATGGCCTTATCCGGACGACGCCCCGTTGGCGCTGCGGACGGGCCGCGCCTTCCAGTAGTAGTTATGCATATCGGCGCCCTCATGCATGCGCCGGAAGGTCATCTCCATGGGCAGGTCAACCCTCATCTCGTCAGGGTCGCAGTCGGTCATCAGGCAGTCGATGCGTGCCTGTCCCTCCTCCGATTCGACCACCCCCTTGACCACCGGCGGGTCCAAGCCACCCGCCAGGTTGTCAAGAGAGAAGGTGAAAACCTTGGCCGGCTGATCGGCCAGGGAGACTTCGGTATAGTCGTCCTTCGCCCGGCAGTGGTAGCAGATCCGCTGAATAGGGAAGATGGTTGTGCCGCACTTGTTGCAGCGGCTTCCGTGAAGCTTCAGGATGGAGTTACGCAGTCGCCAGGTGATGGTGGCTCCGCTGTACTCGAATACGCGCAACCGTGGCTCCGGCTGAAGCGGGATGAGCCCTCGGAATGTCGCGTACTTCTCGTACGTGGACAGCGTGCGCTTGCTGGCGAGGTGGCCGTTGACCCCCCTGCCCTTTCGACCCCGGCGTACCTGGGTGGTGGCGCTGAGTAGGAGGGCATCGGCACCGTCGCCGTAGCTGGCCACCAGGAGCCTGTCACCGGCCTTGGCCTCCTCCAGGGCGGCTACGAGCAGGAGCAGCGCCTGAGCGGCACCGCAGGAGCCCACGCTGCCGATCAGGGAGTCCTGGAGCTGGGTGTTGGGGTCGAGTCCCAACGCCCTGGCCACCGCCTGTCCACCCCTTGGGTTGGGGCTGTAGAGGGCGGCCCTGGCGATATCCTTGGCCTCAACGCCCTCCCGCCGCATGAGGGTGCCGATCGTCTCGCGCATGTTGGCGGTGTAGCCCTGCTCAATGACCCAGCGGTCCTCCCATGACCGGACGAAGGAGTCTGTATCTCGGCGCCAGACGTCGTGGATCTCATCGGCGTGGGTGACGAAGGCGTCAATGGTGGCGCGCACCTTGTCTTTGCCGATGAGCACGGCGGCGGCGGCATCGCCGAATAGCTGCTCGTTGGTACTCTTCGGGTAGCCCAGGCGCGAGTCGGCGGCCACCACCAGAATCTGCTTCGCCTGCCCACTGTCGACGGCGGCCATGGCGGCCAGGAGTGCGTTGGTGCCGGACCGCAGGCTGTGGGCGAAGTCTGCGGTGAGGATGTCGCTGGGCAGGTCGAGCGCCGCGGCGATGAGGGTGGCGCACCCCTTTTCGTGATAGGGCGCGGTGGTGGAGGCGAAGTAGAGGCCGCCGATGGTGCTCCGGTCCACCCCGTTCAGGCAGTCGCGGGCGGCCTCCACGGCCATGGTGACGGAGTCCTCGTCGTAGTTGGCGACGCTGCGCTCACCACCGAGGGAGCGTGCCCCCCAGGCCTGTGCGATGGCGCTCCGGGGCAGGCGGAACAACGGTATGTACGCGCCCGCGGCCACGATCCCCGTGGTCTGCGCCTCCTTCGTCCGCTTGCTTGTGCGTGTAGCCACTGTCGCCATTACTCCTACCAGCCGGGCCAGCCGGGAAACCGAATCCAAGCATACTTGGGGCCCCATGCCATGTCAACGATGCGCAGATGCGGCGGCGGCAACCGCTCGCGCCGGGTGTTCTGGCCTATAATGTCTGCGCCGAACGCAAAGAGGAGGACTATTATGCCAAACTACGGACGCTACCAATTTGTGCTGGTTGAGGTTGCCAATGGTGTGGCCACACTTACGCTGAACCGCCCGGAGCAGTTGAACGCCATTATCCCCCAGATGCACCTTGAGCTGGAGGATGTTCTGGTTGAGGTGAGCGAAGACCCCGACGTGCGCGCTGTGGTCATTACGGGCGCTGGAAGGGCCTTCTGCGCCGGAGGGGATATCAACGCCATGAAAGAGGATGCGGAGTTCCTCAAGGCATCCTGGGTTGTGGACGGGCCCCGGAGGCTGATACACAATCTGGTCAATGTGAAGCAGCCGGTGGTCTGCGCCCTCAACGGCGCCGCCGTGGGTGTGGGCGCTACCATTGCCCTGTACTGTGACATGGTCATCGCCTCAGAGAGCGCCCGCATCGGTGATCCGCACGTGAAGGTGGGCCTGGTGGCTGGAGACGGCGGCGCGGCCATCTGGCCGCTGCTGACCAGCCTGGTCAAGGCCAAGGAGCTGCTGATGACAGGCGATCTGGTCGACGCCAGGGAGGCGGAGCGTATCGGCCTGGTGAACCGGGTGGTGCCTGAAGGCAAGGCCCTGGAGGCCAGCCTGGAGCTGGCGCAGCGGCTGGCCGACGGCGCCACCCTGGCCATCCAATGGACCAAGCTGGCCATCAACAAGGTGGTGTCCCATGCCCTGAATATGGTGCTCGATACCTCCCTGGCTCTGGAGGGAATAACCGCGACCACACGAGACCATAAGGAGGGACTCCAGGCCTTTCTGGAGAAGCGTCCTCCAAAGTTCCGAGGCGAGTAGCAGCGATGTTCGATACGCTCATCAAAGACGGACGGGTGATCGACGGCACGGGCCGCACCTGGTACAGGGCCGATGTCGGCATACAGGGAGACGCCCTGACGGTCCTGCGGGGCGACACCTCCGGCATCGAGGCGGGGCGGGTGATCGATGCCAAGGCGTACGCCGTCTGCCCCGGCTTCATCGATATGCACTCGCATTCGGACCTGGCGCTGCTCACCAACCCCAGGCACGAGGCCAAGGTGAGCCAGGGGGTCACCACCGAGGCGCTGGGCATGGACGGCCTCTCGTACGCACCCATCTCGCCGGAGAAGCTGGAGCCGCTTCTCCTTTACCTGGCGGCCGTCAACGGCCTCCCTCCGTCCGGTGTCCGGTGGGGCACGGTCAGGGAGTTTCTTGACCTGTTCGACAACCGGGCCGCCTGCAACGTGGTCTACTTCGTTCCACATGCAGCCGTCCGCATCGAGGCGATGGGCTGGGAGGCCCGCCTTCC
>JAPUKM010000203.1 GCA_027295645.1 Chloroflexota bacterium
GGAGATATTGAAGCGTGAGTAACTCGGTCGGTCACCTTTAATCTGTAATGAGGGCTGCAATCCTTCAAAATCTAGAGGCTTGCCGTACATCGTAATAGCTATATCTTTCTTACGCGCCTCCTGAGTTCTTATTGTCACGAAGTTGTCTGGATAAGCTACCCATTTCCTTGTAGTATCGTAATAGAACCCATTCGTAGATAAAACTGTCAACGCCGGTTGCATAGCATCAAGTATTTGTTGTATCTCTGAGACTTTACTGCTGGGATACTGGAGATGGAAATCCTTTTCCTCAGAAGCGGTACTTAAGACAGGCCTCGAAGGAAAAATCCCGCCTTTCGACAACTCCAGTATTTCTCTAAGGACTTCATTAGGAGTAGGAAAGACCATGCCAAGATCTACGGCACGCTTCATTAGCTCCTCCATAACCTGTTCATCGATTCGAATTGTGGGTGTCATCATCATTCCTCCAGTTTTTACTCGTTCCAGTATAAAGAGGTTTTTCTCGGTGGTCAAATTGTGAACACTGTTAGCAACAATTCACCTTGTCGCTGCAACGTTGCCCTGATATAGTTTCAGGAGGCCGGAGGGATCGCATAGTGGCCTAGTGCGCCCGCCTGCTAAGCGGGTTGGGGGTGTTGAGCCCCCTCGTGGGTTCGAATCCCACTCCCTCCGCCATACTCAATACCATGACCACCACAGAACTGATCCCCTCTCCCAGCCGCTACTTCATCTGGACCATCGGTTGCCAGATGAACGTGGCCGACTCTGAGCGGCTGGAGAGCGCACTGTTGCAGTTGGGACTACAGAGCACCGAAAGACCCCAGAACGCCGACGTCATCGTGCTCAATAGCTGTGTCGTCCGACAGAGCGCGGAGGACAAGGTGGTGGGCATGCTCACCTCACTGAAGCCGCTCAAGGGCAGCCGTCCGGACCGGGTGGTGGCCCTCATGGGCTGCATGGTAGGCCCCAAGAGCGACGCCCTCCGCCAGCGCTTCCCCTACGTGGACGTCTTCATGCGGCCCCAGCAGTACAAGCCATTGCTGGAGTTGCTGGGCGACCGCATGGGCATCGATGCCGAGGGCTGTCTCAGTACCCTGGTGCCACCGAGAGCCTCGGTGACGGCCTTCATCCCCATCATCCACGGCTGCGACAAGTTCTGCACCTTCTGCATCATCCCATACCGGCGGGGCCGCGAAAAAAGCCGGCCCATTCCGGACATCGTGCGGGAGGCGGAGCTGCTGGCCGTCAGAGGCGTCAAGGAGGTCACCCTGCTGGGGCAGAACGTCGACTCCTACGGCAACGACCTGCCCGGCAACGGCGACCTCGCCGACCTGCTGACGGCGGTCAGCGAAGTGGATGGGCTCCGGAGGGTGCGCTTCCTCACCTCTCACCCCAACGACATGGACCAGCGGATCATCGATGCCGTGGCTTCCCTTGACAGGGTGTGCGAGCACGTTAATTTGCCCTTCCAGGCTGGGGACGATGGTGTGCTGACGGCCATGCGCCGCGGCTACACCACGGATGAGTACAGACGCCTGGTGGACCGCATCCGGGCCACAGTGCCCCGTGTCTCGATGGCCACCGACCTGATCGTCGGTTTCCCCGGCGAGAGCGAGGCCGCCTTCCAGCGGTCCGTGGATATGCTGGAGGAGGTGCGCTTCGACAAGGTGCACGCCGCGGCCTACTCCGACCGCCCCGGCACCATCGCTGCCCGCAGGATGGAGGACAGCGTGCCCGCGGAGGAGAAGAGACGCCGGATGAAAGTCATCGAATCGGTCCAGGAGCGCATTGCTACCGGGATAAACGCTGGCCTGCTGAACACGACTCAGGAGGTTCTGGTGGAGAGACGAGAAAAAGGCAAGTGGCGGGGGAGAAACCGCAACGACAAGCTGGTCTTCTTTGAAGATGCTCGTGACCTTCAGGGCGAGACCGTGAACGTCCGGATAGAGAGGACCTCCCCCTGGTCTCTCCAGGGCGACGTCGTCGACTAGAGTACAAGCCTGGAGTGGCGGACCGGATTCAAGAGGACACATGCTTCTCATCCGCGAGACCTTTGACCTGATCGACCGTGCCCTTGCGGAAGACCAAGTTGCCCATGACGTGACCACGGATACCCTCATCACGTCCGGCCAGCAGGGCGCCGTGGTACTGGTGGCCAGGGCGGAGGGAGTCCTGGCCGGCCTTCCTGTCGCCGGCGCTGTCTTTGCCCGCGTGGACCCGTCCCTTCGGCTTGAGGCACTGGCAGAGGACGGCTCCCCCGTGAGTCCGGGGCAGCACCTCGCTCGCATTGAGGGCGCGGTGGCCGGTATGCTCCGGGCGGAGCGAACGGCCCTCAACTTCCTGCAACGGATGAGTGGCGTCGCTACCGAGACTGCCCGCTATGTGCGGGCCGTCGAGGGACTCCCGGCACGGGTCCTGGATACCCGAAAGACACTTCCCGGCCATCGTCACCTGGACAAGTACGCCGTCCGCATGGGTGGCGGACGCAACCACCGCCAGAATCTAAGCGACGGTATCCTGATCAAGGATAACCATATTGCGGCGGCACGTGCCCAGGGCCTCAGCCTGGCCGATACGGTGCGCAACGCCGTGGAGCGGGCGCCCATGGCGTTGAAGGTGGAGGTGGAGGTGGAGTCGCTGGAGGAGGCCCTGGAGGCATTGGATGCCGGGGCTCATATCCTGCTGCTGGACAACATGACCCCGGATGACATGCGGCAGATCGTCGGCATGGCCAGGGGCCGTGCCCTCACCGAAGCGTCGGGCGGCATCGACCTGGAGACGGTTCGCGCGGTGGCGGAAACGGGCGTTGATTTCATCTCTTCGGGGGCTTTGACCCATTCGACCAGAGCCTTGGACATAAGCATGGAGCTACAGGCGTAAGGTGATGACCGGGGCTATGTGGATTCGGAGGAGGAACGGCTGGCTCCTGCTGCTTGGCAGCTTAGCGCTCCTTGGCCTTCTAGGCTGCGACAGGTTCGGCCAGGATACGCCTGCCTCAACTCCGGTCGAAGAGGAGGCGACGCCTCAGCCATCGCCCACCCGGTCACCGGAGCCGCCCTCCTCTCCGTCCGTTGACCGCATCGTCTACGTTGGCAGCGACCTCCAGATCTACACGGTCAACCCCGACGGCACCGACCGGCGCTTCATCAGCGGTGGTATTCAATCTCCCGGCGCTGACGCCACGGATGGGCAGGACCAATTCGTGTTCGGGTGGCCAAGCTGGTCTCCGGACGGCACCCGACTTCTGTTCTCTGGCTATAGCTTAGATCTGACCCGGCCGGACGCTGTCCTGTTCACCACAGATGCTCAGGGAGATGACCTGGCGGAGCTGTTCGCCAGTCCCACCGGTGCACTGACCATGGTTGCCGCGCAGAGTCCCCACTATGCCCTATGGTCGCCAGACAGTAAGAGAGTGGCTTTCTTGGCTGGAGACGAGAGTGGCCTTTCACTCTATCTGGTCCCTGGATCGGGCGGGGAGGAGGCCCGTCTAATAACCACAGGCGCCCCGATATACCTGGCCTGGTCCGGCGATTCAAGAAGCCTGCTCTTGCATCATGGGCCCGACCTCTTTCGTGTGGACGTAGATACGCCTGAAGCTCTGTTCCAAGTGGGAGCACCTTCTGGAGGGTATCGGGCGCCCGCCTGGTCTCCTAAAGCGGACATGATGGCCTTCATAGCCGCCGGCGTTGGTGGCAGAGACACCCTCGATACCTCCCGCCTGGATGGCTCGGATACAAGTTCGCTGGCGCAGACTGTGGGCTTTGTCTCCTTTCTCTGGTCGCCTCAAGGCGACCGCATAGCTATAGGTCAGTCCTTCGACCCCACTGCGCCCTATGTGCGGGACATTCGTGTGGTCAATATAGACACAAAGGAAGTGGTGGCCGTGACGGCCGGAGAGACCCCCATCCTAGCCTTCTTCTGGTCCCCCGATGGATCGAAGATTGCTCTGGTGGTGCCAAGCGCCGATGGAGAGTCCCTTCGATGGCACGTAGTGGACTCTCGCACCGGTACGACCATCGGTGCCGCGGACTTCCTTCCCTCTTCGAATCTCGTTACCGCACTCTCCTACTTTGACCAGTACGCCTACTCTCTCCAGGTCTGGTCGCCGGACAGCGGCCATATCGTATTCACCGGTGCGTTGCTCATACCGGGTGATGTGAGCGACAGAGAGAGGCTGATCAGCCAAGTGTTCGTTTGGAACGTAGAGGGGAGGGCTCCTCCGGCGCCCGTAGACGAGGGATACCTGGCCTCCTGGTCCAACTAGCCTGCCCAGCCTACGTGGTATCGCTGGAATTGACAGTCACTTGAACGCGCTATAGACTGCACCTGCAACCGTTTGCAGAAACTTCTGATCGCATGTCTAGGTATGATCAGGCGTTAAAGAGTCTTCGTGATCAGGGGCGCCGCCTGACCCCTCAGAGATTGCTTGTCCTTTCGGCGGTGGCCGAAGGCGGTGGCCACATGGGTGTGGATGCGGTGTTCGAGCGCGCCAGGAAGAGCTACCCCTACCTGGACATCGCAACCGTCTACCGGACGCTCCACCTGTTCAAGAGGATGGGTGTGGTCACAGAGGTGGGAATAGGCGATCGCCTCCACTTTGAGCTCACCGATCCCGCCGGGCACCATCATCACATGGTGTGCAGGGTGTGCGGCGGGGCCTTTGACCTGAGCCCTCACTATCTGGAGGGCTTCCGAAGGACATTGGCTGAGCAGTTCGGTTTTGAGCCGGACCTTGACCACTTCACCGTCCCCGGCATCTGTGCGGGGTGCACTTGGCAGAAAACGTCTGGGAGCAAAAGCTCCTCTGGAAAGCAAAGTGCTTCGCAGACTGCTAAAGCGGCAGCCAAGGAGACCGGGTAGTGGATTTGCAGTCGGGCGCATTCGTGGCCATGACCCTGGGCTTCCTCTTGGGGCTCAAGCACGCCACCGACGCAGACCACGTGGTTGCAGTATCCACCATTGTCAGTGAGTACCGCAACGCCTGGCGCGGAATCTGGGTGGGAGCCTCCTGGGGTCTCGGTCACTCCACCCCGCTTCTGGTGCTGGGGGTCATCATCCTACTGCTGAAGGACGCAGTCCTGGACCGGTACGAAGAGGTTGCCTCCATGCTGGAGTTTGGCGTTGCCATCATGCTGGTCTTCCTGGGGGTTCAGGTGTTCTGGAACCTGAGACGCGGCCGGCTTCACGTGCACCAGCACTCCCACGATGACGCCACCCACCTCCACATCCATGCCACCCACGAACTGGACACCGATGCTGGGATCGAGGCCCCACACGGCTTCTTCCGACCCGGAAAGCCCTTCTTCCGTGCCAAGTCTTTCTTCATAGGGATTGTTCATGGCCTGGCAGGAAGCGCCGCCGTCATGCTCGTCCTGCTACCGGAGATAGAGCTTTTCTGGGTTGGCGTCGGGTACCTGGTCCTCTTTGGCGTTGGGACAATGCTCTCCATGGCGGCAGTCACCCTGGTTTTGGGCATACCCTTCGCCATCAGCGGCAAGTTCGAGCAGGTGAACCGTGCCGTTGCCGGAGTGGCCGGGACGGCCAGCCTGGTCTTCGGGTTTGCCCTCATGGCAGATATCGCGCTGGACACCACACTGGTCCCCTTCTAGTGGGTGCTCCACTAAACCGGTCTCAGTTTGTCTAGGCTTTGCAACTCTGCCCTAATGGGTGCGGGGTTTTCGTGCCCTTGGACATGTAGGGGCGATTCATGAATCGCCCCTACCCCGCTCATCAGCGCCGAGGTTGATGCCGGTCCTGGCTGTCCAGCATCAGTGTGACCGGGCCATCATTGTGGACCTCTACCAGCATGTGCTTCTGGAACCGGCCGGTCTCTACTGTGAGGCCACTCCTCCTGAACTGATCCACCGCCTTCTGAAAGAGTGGCTCTGCCTCCTCGGGAGCCGCCGCCTCGACAAAGGATGGGCGACGCCCCTTGCGGGTGGAGGAGTAGAGAGTGAACTGGCTGACTACCAGGAGGTCGGCCCCAGTTTCAATGGCTGAGCGGTCAAACCTCCCCCGGTCGTCGGGGAACAGGCGGAGGTTGACAATCTTATCTACCAGGTAGGCGGCATCCTCTTCACCGTCCCGCTGGCCGATACCCAACAGAACGACAAGTCCGGGCCCTATGGCTCCTACCTGCTCTCCCTCCACGGTAACGGAGGCCCCTGTGACCCGCTGGATCAGGGCGCGCACGGTCTAGTCCTGGTCAGCCGTGGACTCCTTGGCCGTAGACCCCGTGGCAGACTTGTCTTTAGAGGTCTCCGTGGACTCGGATTTAGACGACTGTTCTCCCTCGGAGGAGTTGTCTTTGGAGTAATCGGGGGAGCTGACGTGGTTGTTCTTATAGTCGGTAGTGTAGAAGCCACTGCCCTTGTAGATAATGGCTGGCGAATGGAACAGACGCCGGGCCTTATGGCCACACTTTGGGCAGTCGGCTACCGGCTCCGACTCAAAGGGCTGGCGTAGTTCAAAGACGTGTGCACAGTTGGTGCAACTGTAGTCGTAGGTGGGCAACGGGACCTCCACTATGTAACACAAGTGTTAGCAGCCTCCATGGAGACTGCTAACTCAGCTTACAATTGTACTGACCGGGGCGCAACCTGTCAAACGGGAGCAGGGTTGTTCCTGGGATAGGCCCATGGTATACTTGCGCAGCAACGTTTTGTTGCCCAAGAAGAGGGGGAAGACTGTATGGTGGAAGAGACGCTAGGAGTTTCGGACGTATCCGAGGCTCCTGTGCAGGTTCCTGAACAACCTCTGGTGGAAGAGATATCGCCGCTACCCGGCGAGGTCTCGGACCCAGTCACAATGAAATCGCTCTTGGAGGCGGGGGTCCACTTCGGTCACCAGACGCGCAGGTGGCACCCTCGGATGAAGAAGTACATCTTCGCCGTTCGCAACGGAATACACATCATCGATCTCCAGCAGACTCTGGGCTTGCTGGACGATGCATACGCGTTTATCAGCGATATGGTGGCTCATGGTCAGTCCGTCCTCTTCCTGGGGACCAAGAAGCAGGCCCAGGAAACCGTTCTCCAGGAGGCAACCAGGGCTGGTGCCTTTTACATCGATCAGCGGTGGCTTGGCGGGACCTTCACCAACTTCGCCACGATTCAATCCAGGATCGACCACCTTGTCCAGCTTGAGGAGAGAAAGCTGAAGGGCCAATTCCAACTCCTGCCCAAGAAGGAGGCCTTGAAGCTGGATGAGCAGATCGTACGGATGAACCGGAATCTCGGCGGTATCAAGGCCATGACACAACTGCCTGGTGCCATCTTTATTGTTGATATCAGCAAAGAGAGTATTGCTGTTGCGGAGGCCCGGCGCGTTGGCGTACCCATCATTGCCCTTGTGGATACCGATTGCGATCCCGATCTGCTTGACTACCCCATCCCGGGCAATGACGATGCCATTCGCTCTATTCGGCTGATCACTGGGAGGATGGCCGACGCCGTCCTAGAGGGCATGGTCCGGCGCCCGGCAGAGATGCTGGTTCCGGAGGAAGCTGAGTTGGAGTTGGAGGAGGCTGGCTCTGAGGCGTCGGTCACTGCCGGCAGCGGCTCCTAAAGAGTCGCTTGCTTCGATTTGTGCGCTGAGCAAGCAGACCAGTCGCCCTCCTGTTGGAGGATGGCTGTAGCTGGATACGTCCTCACGTTGGTATCATGAGAGGAGTCGCTTTGCAATTCGGTGTTGAGCTGGTGAAGGCCCTCCGTGAACGTACCGGGGCGGGAGTCATGGACTGTCGGAAAGCCCTGGAGGAGAGCCAGGGGGATCTGGAAAAAGCAGAGGGTCTGCTGAACCAATGGGGGATGCTGAAGGTGGAGAAGCGTGCCGGAGCAGAGACTCTGGAGGGAATGGTGGAGGCCTACATTCACAGCGGTAGCCGAATAGGCGCACTGGTGGAGTTGAACTGCCAGACCGACTTCGTTGCCAGAACCCCCGATTTCAAAGAGCTTGCCCACAACCTGGCCATGCAGGTTGCTGCCATGGCTCCAGAGTTCGTTGACCGCTCTGATCTGCCAGAGGATGACCACCGGAATCCGGAGGAGATCTGCCTGCTTCAGCAGACGTTTATCAAGGACAACGCAAAGGTTGTCCATGACCTGGTCACTGAGCTGGCCGCCCGCGTAGGAGAGAACATCCGAGTCCGGCGATTTGCCTACTTCGCCTTGGGGAAATAGAGGACAGGAAATGGCGAGTTCCATCTATCGCCGAGTGGTTCTAAAACTCAGCGGGGAGTCCATGAAGGGGAGTTCAAGCTTTGGTTTAGACCCTGAGGCCCTGATGTATCTGGCTGGACAGGTCAAAGAGGCCGTTGCCATGGGTGTTCAGCTTGCCATGATTGTGGGTGGTGGCAACTTCTGGCGCGGTGGCGATTGGGAGTCTAGAGGTATGGACAGGGCCACAGCTGACTACGCCGGCATGCTGGCAACCGTGATGAACGCCCTGGCACTACAGGATGCCCTGGAAAGGGACGGCACAGACACCCGTATTCAGACCGCTATGAACATTCAGGCCGTCGCGGAGCAGTACATCCGGCGCAGAGCCATCCGTCACCTGGAGAAGGGCCGAGTCGTCATATTTGCCGCTGGGACGGGCAACCCCTACATGACCACCGACACAGCGGCAGCCCTGCGCGCTCTGGAGATTGACGGTGAGGTTATTCTTATGGCAAAGCACCGGGTGGACGGTGTGTACGACTCTGACCCAAACAAAAACCCTGACGCCAAGAAGTTCGACCACTTGGGGTACATCGATGCCCTGAACCGTCGCCTGGAAGTCATGGACTCCACGGCTTTATCCCTGTGTATGGAGAACAAGCTCCCGATCCTCGTCTTCGACCTGTTCAAACCAGGCGCTCTCGCCAGTATACTGGCGGGAAAGGCGATAGGGACCCTGGTTGCCGATAAAGAGAGCATCCCGGTTAGTTGATCCATTTCATCCTGACCAGGGCCGTACGGCATCTGAACGGGGAGATGGTATTAAAGCAGCATCCTGATCAGGAGCGGTCGTTATGGTTACTGAAGCCCTTGCCAACGCCGAGACCCGGATGCAAAAGACCGTGGAGGCCCTGAAGAGGGAGCTCGCCACCATCAGAACGGGCCGGGGCAACCCGGCCCTGGTGGAGAACATTATGGTGGACTACTACGGCGTTCCCACTCCCTTGAACCAGCTCGCCTCGATCGCCGTACCAGAGGCCAACCTCATCACCGTGCAGCCATGGGATAAGCAGGCCGTCTCCGCTGTGGAGCGGGCCCTACTCAAGGCGAACCTGGGGTTGACTCCGGCCAATGATGGTACGGTCATCCGTCTCTCCATTCCCCAGCTAACGGAGGAGCGACGCCGGGAGATCGTGAAGACGGTCAAGGGGTATCTTGAAGAGGGACGGGTGGCCGTGCGCAACATCCGCAGAGACATCATTGAACGGCTTCGGGCAATGGAGCGCAATAAGGATCTGTCGCAAGACGAGAACCAGAGGGCTCAGACCAATCTACAGAAACATACCGATTCCTTTATCAATCAGATGGAGTCCGTAGCCGCGGTCAAAGAGACAGAGGTGATGGAGGTCTAGGGAGTAAGATGACTAGACCCAGCCCAACACAACCGGCGACTGCGCGACAGAGCCGCACCCAGACCGCCGTGCCCACGCACATTGCCATCATCATGGACGGCAACGGCCGGTGGGCACAGTCTCGCCACCAGCCACGCACCACGGGCCACCGTGCCGGCATCAGCAGTGTCCGTGCCGTTATCGACCATCTCGCGAAGTCCGGCGTGCACTATGTGACCCTCTTCGCCTTCTCCACCGAGAACTGGAGCCGCCCGCTGGAGGAGGTCTCGGTACTTCTGGAGCTGCTCGGCGAGGCGGTCCGCGACGAGACCGCAGAGCTGCACCAAAACGATGTGCGAATCCTCCACCTGGGGCGACTGGATCGTCTGTCGCCAAAGCTGCGACAGGAGATCCAGCGGGCCATTGAATTGACCAAGGACAACACGGGGCTGACCCTCAGCGTTGCCTTCGACTACGGCGGCCGTGACGAGATCGTGGAGGCGACCCGCAGGATCGTTGCCGCGGGCATTCCGGCCGAAGAGATCGACGAAAGCCTCTTCGGCCACTACCTGCAGACCCCAACCATTCCCGATCCCGACCTAGTGATTCGCACCGGCGGTGAGTTCAGAATCAGTAACTTCCTGCTGTGGCAGAGCGCGTACAGCGAGTTCTACTCCACCCCAGTCCACTGGCCGGACTTCGACGAGCAGGAGATGGAGCGAGCGCTGGAGGCCTTTCGCCTCAGGAAACGCCGCTTCGGCTCCCTCTCCCCTGAAGAGTAGATGGTTTCCCAGGGGCTTGGACTCGCCAGTGGAAAAGAGTCCTTGGCCTGGCGCGTAATCAGCGCTGGAGCGGCTCTTCCGCTCCTGCTCCTCGTTGTCTTGCTTGGCTCCCCGTGGCTCACTGCCGTCGTCGGCGTGGTGACAGCGCTGGCAGTCTTTGAGTACTATCGACTATTCAAGAATAGCCCAGTACGGCATCTGCTAATGCCGGGTCTCCTCTGGGCGTTTCTCTTTATCGCCAATGCGCACCTGGTCGCCAATCGGCACATTGGCGGTAGCTGGACATTACTCTTAGTGGCGGGTGGCCTGCTCCTGCTCCTGGTCCTGTATATCTCGGTTGCCCGGAGTTCCCGCTTCCTCAAGGGTTGGCTTCTCGCAGCGGGCGGTCCGCTCTACCTGGGCTTCACCCTGAGCTACGTCCTCCTCTTGCGCGAGCTTGAACAGGGCACTCAGTGGCTGGTGCTGGCCCTGTTCAGCGCTTTCGCCACAGACACCGGAGCCTTTTTCGTGGGAAGAGCATTTGGTCGGCATCGAATGGCCCCTAGGATTAGCCCTGGGAAGACATGGGAGGGAGCGGCCGCCGGCCTTCTGGCTGGAATAGCGACAGCCCTACTGCTTGACACTCTGTTCGGCCTGCCTCTCATTCTCTTGGAAGCCGCTCTTGTGGGACTAGGAGCAAGCCTGGCTGCGCAAGGGGGAGACCTGGTCGAATCGGCCTTGAAGCGATACGTGGGCGCCAAGGATACCGGACGCCTCATCCCGGGCCACGGAGGCGTCCTGGACCGGCTGGACAGCGTCGTCCTCAGTTTGGTGCTGGTATACTATGGAGCACAGTGGGTACTACCGTGAAGGGCATCGTTGTGCTTGGCTCTACCGGCTCCATCGGTCGACAGACTCTGGATGTCATCCGCTCTTTCCCGGACCGGTTCACCCTGGTCGGCCTGGCTGGGGGGAGCAACCGCAGCCTGCTGGCTGAGCAGGCCGGAGAATTTCGTCCTGCCCTGGTGTGGTATCAAACCGAGGATGGCGGGACAGCTTCATCCACCTTTCCCGGATGCCGCTTCGTGTCTATGGAGGAGATGGTGTGTCACCCGGACGTGGATATGGTTGTGGTGGCCACCACTGGTGCTGCGGGGCTGGGCCCCACTCTGGCGGCCCTGAGTGCTGGAAAGTCCGTGGCCCTGGCCAACAAAGAGGTGATCGTCATGGCCGGGGAGCTCATCGCTCAGAGAGGGTCGGGGTGGGACAACATCCTACCGGTGGACAGCGAGCCCAGCGCCATCTGGCAGTGTCTCCAGGGAGAGGACCACAGCGTGTCCCGCCTGATCATCACCGCCTCCGGCGGCCCGTTCCGCACCCTGCCGCGCTCCAAATTGGGCTCGGTGACCCCGGAAGAAGCCTTACGGCATCCCACCTGGCAGATGGGCAAGAAGATCACCATAGACTCGGCTACACTGATGAACAAGGCCTTCGAGGTGATCGAGGTGCGCTGGCTCTTCAACATGCCCTGGGAGAAGATCGATGTCGTGGTCCATCCACAGAGCATCGTCCACTCCCTGGTGGAGTTCGAAGACGGCTCCATAAAAGCACAGCTCTCCTATCCCGACATGCGCCTCCCCATCCAGTATGCCCTGCTCCATCCCACGCGTCTCCCCAACGGTCATCGCCGGGGCCTGGACCTCGCAGAGGTCACCGCCCTGACCTTTGAGCCTCTGGATATCGAGCGCCACCCATGCTTCACGATCGCTCTGGATGCGGCCCGGGCCGGTGGCACCTATCCCGCCGCGCTCAACGCGGCGGACCAGGTTGCCGTGGAGCTCTTCCTCCAAAAGCGGATCGGCTTTTTAGGGATACCGTCTCTGGTGGAGAAGGTTGTAAACAGTCACAGCTCGGGCAGCGCCACCTCTCTTGACGACATCCAAGACGCGGATGCCTGGGCACGACGCCGTGCCCTGGAGCTTGCGGGGGTATAGGCGTGCTGGAAATCGTCGCACTCATCGCCCTGTTCCTGGTGGTCTTCTCGATCCTGCTTCTCATCCACGAGGGGGGACACTTCTTTGTCGCAAAGGCCGCTGGGATCACGGTGCTGGAGTTCGGGCTGGGGTTCCCTCCCCGCCTGTGGGGCATTCGCCGAGGCGGGACGGTGTATTCGATCAACGCCGTGCCCTTCGGTGCGTTCGTAAGGATGCTGGGAGAGGATGACCCCACGGAGCCGGGAAGCCTTGCCGCCACATCGGCCAGAACCCGCCTGATGGTCATGGGTGCCGGGCCCTTTATGAACGCCCTCCTGGCAGTCGTCCTGTTCACGGTGATGTTCATGTTCCCCAGAGATGTCCCGGTGGGAGAGGTTTTGGTCCAGGAGGTGGCGAACGGCTCGCCCGCACAGGAGGCGGGGATCCAGCCCGGCGATACGATCATTGAGGTCAACGGTCAAACCCTGGACAACGAAAGCGACCTGGTCCTCCTGGTCAGCCTCAAGCTCGGCACCAGGATGGACTGGACCATCGAGCGAGACGACCAGCGCTTCTCCGTACAGGTCGCGCCCAGCTTCAATCCCCAGGATGATCAGTGGGAGGTGCGGGATGTCCTGGTGGGTGATGTGGTGGTCCAGGAGGTCGCGGAGAACTCACCCGCCCAGAGTGCGGGCCTCAGGTCCGGTGACATTGTCGCCGAGGTCAACGGCCAGCCGCTGGAGAACCACACGGACCTGATCTATCTGGTCAACCGGGACCTGGGCAGCAGTATGACCTGGACAATCGACCGTGGAGGCCAGCGGTTCCCGGTCCAGGTCACCTCCCGCGTTGACCCTCCGCAGGGTCAGGGGGCCGTGGGGGTCATCATCACCACGGTCAACTTCCATACGGAGAGCCGTCCCGACCTGCCCGACAGCGCCGACAGAGCGGGCTTGGCACGTATAGATGCCGTGGGGCTCACGCCCACGACGGTCGGCTTACGGTTCGAGAGACGCTCCGATCCCCCATGGACCGCTTTCGGCAACGGAATCACTCGTATGGGTGAGGTGCTGGTGCTCATCAAGAACGAGTTCACCAAGTGGACCTCCGGTGGGTCGCCGCCGGAGGTCTCCGGGCCCGTGGGCATTGGGCACATCTTCGTGGAGGTGGGACAGCTGGAGGGCATCAGCACCGTTAACCGTATCCAGTTCTTCATCCAGCTTGCAGCCGTCATCTCCATGGTGCTGGGCCTGTTCAACTTCCTTCCCATCCCGGCCCTGGACGGTGGGCGTATCCTGTTCGTGCTTATAGAGATAGCCAGGCGCGGCAAACGGATCTCGCCGAAGAGGGAGGGCATGGTCCACCTTGTTGGGTTTGCGGTTATGATATCCTTCCTGATCCTGGTCACCTTCGTGGACGTGACCAGACTGGGTGATAGCCTGCTCGGTGGGTAGAGGAGAGGTGACCGCGATGCGCAGACCAACCAAGCCCGTGTACGTCGGCGATGTCAAGGTGGGCGGCGACGCCCCCATTACCGTCCAGTCCATGACCAAGACGGACACGCGCGACGTCAAGGCCACCGTCGAGCAGATCAAGGGACTGGAGGAGGTCGGCTGCGAGATTATACGCTGCGCCGTTCCCGACATGGAGGCGGCCAAGGCCCTTCCCGAGATCAAGCGGCGTATCAAGATTCCCCTCGTCGCCGACATCCACTTCCACTACCAGCTTGCACTGGAGGCCATAGCCGGAGGCGTGGACTGTCTGCGCCTCAACCCCGGCAACATCCGTGACCCGGAACGGGTGAAACAGGTGGTGCGGGCGGCCAAGGAGCGGCAGATTCCCATCCGCATCGGCGTCAACTTCGGCAGCCTTCCGCCCGTTGGCCGCATCGGCCAGCGCGGCACCGCCTCTCGCCTTCAGGACGGCGTGAACATGCTTCCCAAGGCGGGAGAGGCCGAAGAGGGCAGCTACTCGGTGGTGGACCACATGGTGGACACCGGCCTGTGGGAGATCGGCATTCTGGAGGCCCTGGACTTCGACCTGATCAAGATCTCCCTGAAGGCCTTCGACGTCCATACCACCGTGGAGGCCTACCGAAGGCTGGGCCGGATGGTGCCTTACCCCTTCCACCTGGGCATCACCGAGGCGGGAACGGCCAAGTCCGGCACCGTGCGAAGCGCCGTCGGCCTTGGCGTCCTCCTGTACGGCGGCATCGGTGACACCATCCGCGTCTCCCTGAGCGACGACCCCAGAAAAGAGGTTGAGGCGGGCTTCGAGATCGTGAAGTCCCTTAACCTGCGCCAGAAGGGCACAACCCTTATCGCCTGCCCCTCCTGTGGCCGTGCCGACGTTGACGTCATCAAGCTGGCCAACACCGTGGACGAGATGCTCAAGAGAATCGACAAGAACGTGAAGGTGGCCGTCATGGGGTGCGAGGTCAACGGCCCCGGCGAGGCCAAGGATGCCGACGTGGGCATCGCCGCGGGTGCGGGCCGCGCCGTCATCTTCCGCAAGGGCAAGAAGACGCGTGTGGTAGACGAGGCAGACATGCTCACCGCACTGATGGAAGAGGTGGAGGCGCTGTAGGGACGATGGGGACCTTCCGTGTAACCATTGAGGTCGGTGACCCTGCGGGGTCCAGCTACCGGGAGGTGTCTGCGCTGGTGGACACTGGCGCCAGCTACTCACAGATCCCTGACTCCATCCTGCGGGATATCGGCGTGGTTCCAGACTCCCGCCGGACCTTTCGCGTGGCCGATGGACGTGAGGTTGAGCGTGGCGTTGGTGAGACGAGGGTCCGCCTAAATGGCTCGTCAAGGATGACGGTGGTCGTGTTTGGCGCGGAAGGCTCGGAGGCGGTCCTGGGTGCGGTGACCCTTGAGGGGCTCGGGCTTGCCGTTGACCCGCTGAACCGGCGGCTCATCCCCGTGCCCGGGCTGCTCATGGTCGCATATTCTCCGCCCCAATGAACACCATCCAGGTAGACGACGAGATTCTCCTTCGTCCGCCAAAGATATCCGATGCAGAGGACCTGTTCGCCCTGGTGGATTCCAGCCGTGACTATCTACGCCGCTGGCTTCCCTGGGTGGATGGCATTCGCTCCGCCAGAGACTACCGCCCTTGGATCGAAGGCAGGGCTGGGGGGAATGAGTATCGGCTCCTGATCGTGTATAAGGGCGCGGTTGTGGGCGCGACCGGCATTAGCGACCTCGATTCTCCCAACAAAGCAGGCGAAATAGGCTACTGGCTGGCCGAGAACATGCAGGGTCGTGGGATCGTGACGCGCACCTGTCGCGCCCTTCTCAACTATGCCGTTGGTGAATTGGGGATGAACCGCATGCAGATACGGATTGCCACCGGAAATAAGGAAAGCCTGGCTATCCCCGAACGCCTTGGGTTCCAGTTCGAGGGCGTCCTGCGCCAGGCCGAGCTGGTGAACGGCGAGTACTACGACCTTGCCCTCTACTCCATGCTGGCGTCAGAGTGGCGTGAGGCCAAGGCCCTGTAGCCATGCCACCCGTCAGCCTCTTTCTCCTGCTGTGGCTCCGGCTCGCCCGCTACCGGTGGTCCCGGTTCCGCCGTCTCTTCGAGCGAGGGGATCTGGGCAAATCCATAGACCCCGCCGCATCGCTTCAGGAGATTGAAGACCTCCTGAAGCAGGTCACCTGGACTCCCGATGGCCCGCTCCACCTGTACGACTCCATCAGCTATCCGCAGACCACCTGGGCCAAGAAGCACGACGACTGTGACGGCTTCGCCGTCCTGGCCGCAGAGCTTCTCAAGCGATGGAACCCGGCCACCTCGCCGGTGCTGCTCACCGTCATGCTGCGCCCCGCACGGAAGAGCCACACGGTCTGCGTCTTCCAGGAGGGGGCCGTGTACCGCTTCTTCGACAACGCCCGCCTCAACCCCTCGACCTACACCGACTACGCTGACTTAGCCCGGGAGGTAGCCCGCCGCGGCGACACGACGGTCTGCTGGGACGTCGCCGACCCGTGGAGCCTCCGCCAGCTTGAGTTTCACCGGGCGTAAGCACTCCTCAGAGAACAGCCCTGGAGGTAGGAGTTGTCG
>JAPUKM010000204.1 GCA_027295645.1 Chloroflexota bacterium
CGAGGACCGGCGACTGCTCATGGAGCGCAGCGTGCCGGGACGTAGGGGCATCCGGCTACCGGAGCTGGACGTGCCAGAGCAGCCCTTGCCTTCGGAGGAGTTGCTTCGCGGCCCGCTGCTTCTCCCCGAGCTCTCGCAGCCGGAAGTGGTGCGCTACTTCACCCGCCTCAGCCAGCTCAACTACTCCGTGGACACCAACTTCTATCCTCTGGGCAGCTGCACGATGAAGTACAACCCGAAGATCAACGACCAGGTAGCCTCCACTCCAGGACTGGCGTTCCTCCACCCCATGGCCACAGGAGATGCGGCCCAGGGCGCTCTGAAGCTGATCTACCGGCTTCAAAGCTACCTGGCGGAGATCACCGGCATGGGGGCCGTGAGCCTGGCACCCATGGCGGGCGCTCATGCGGAGCTATCGGGCGTACTGGCGATCCGAGCCTATCACCGGGCTCGCGGGGATGACCACCGGCGCATCATGCTGATCCCGGACAGCGCCCACGGCACCAACCCGGCCTCGGCGGCCATGGCCGGTTTCCAGGTAGCCAGCATCCCGTCTGACAGCCAGGGGAACATGGACCTGGCGGCGCTGAGGGAGGCGGTCGGCGACGACCTGGCGGGGATCATGCTGACGCTGCCAAGCACGCTGGGCCTCTTTGAGCCGGACGTTGCGGAGGTCTGCCGGATCGTTCACGATGCCGGGGGGCTGGTGTACGGCGATGGCGCCAACATGAACGCGTTGCTGGGTCAGGCCAAGTTGGACGCGCTGGGGTTCGATGTGATGCACCTGAACCTGCACAAGACCTTCAGCACGCCCCACGGAGGAGGAGGCCCCGGCGCCGGGCCGGTGTGCGCCGGAGAGCGGCTGGCAGCGTATCTCCCCGCGCCGGTGGTGGAGCGACGGGAAGTGGACGGCAGGGAGCGGTTTGTCCTAGGCCGACCGGAGAAGAGTATCGGCAAGGTCGCCGCCTTCCATGGGAACTTTGGCGTTCTGGTCCGGGCCTACGCCTACATCCGCGCACTGGGCGCGCAGGGCCTGCGGCAGGTCAGCGAGGATGCCGTGCTCAACGCCAACTACCTGATGGCCCGCCTGAAGGACAGCTACGATCTCTCCTACGACCGGGTATGCATGCACGAGGTCGTGCTGTCGGCCAAGCGGCAGAAGCGGAGGGGCGTCCGCGGCCTGGACATAGCCAAGCGGCTCTTGGACTACGGCTTTCACGCCCCGACCATGTACTTCCCGCTCATTGTGGACGAGGCGCTGATGATCGAGCCCACCGAGACCGAGAGCAAGGAGACGCTCGACAGCTTCATCGATGCGCTGCTGGCCATCGATGAGGAGACGACAGCGAACCCTGACCTGGTACGCGGTGCTCCCTACACTACTCCCGTGTCCCGCCTGGACGAGGCGCTGGCGGCCCGGCAGCCGGACCTCCGCTGGCGGGCGGACGGCAAAAAATAGGGCCCAGCTACTTCACAAGGTTTCACGTGAAGTAGCGTAGATTACTGTTTGGCTACTTTCGCCACCTCGGCAACGAGCTCCTTCGCGTCGGGCAGCATGCCCGCCTCGTAGGTCTCGGAGAAGCGTATGATGCCCTCTTTGTCGATGATAAAGGTGGCGCGCACGTTGTGGCCGCGCTCGCTCTCGCCGTTCCATATGTCATAGTCCTTTGAGACGCTTCCCTTGGGGTTGAAGTCGGTGACCAGGGGAAAGCGCAGGCTTCCCAAAGAGTTGGAGAAGGCCCTGAGAGAGAACTGGCTGTCCAGGCTCATGCCGATAACCTGGGTGTCCAGCTCCTCGAACTGCTTGATCGCCTGATTGAGGTTGGCCATCTCACTGGCGCACCCGGATGTGAAGGCACCCGGAAAGAAGGCGAGCAGAACATTCTTCTTGCCCTTGAACTCCCCCAGGTCAATCCTGTCTCCGTTGTCACCCCGCTTGTTGAACGTCGGCGCTGGTGTTCCAGTCGCTAGAGCCATAAGTACCCCTCCTCGTTTTATCCGCGCATTATATCCAGTGCGTAAGGGCTAGTCTAGCTTGGAAAGGTTCTGGCGACAAGCCCCGACGCATCGGCTAGATGCCCCTGGCCTTTGCGGTCCACAGACTGTCCGGGTACCACTGGATCAGCAATCGGAAGGCCGCCTCCTGCTCCTCAGGGGAGCCATCCAAATAGGCGCAGACGCCCAGCATGTACTGGGCCTCCGGGGCAAAAGGGCTTGTGGGATACGTGGTTACCAGATCGCTAAAGGCAAACGCCGCTTGTCCCTGGCGTTTGGTCCGGTAGAGGTAATATCCCCGTGCCAGGAGCAGCGTGACGGCGAACTCCGGTGGTGGCAACCATCCTTCGTTGCGATAGACCAGCGTGCCATCCCCGGCAAGGATCCCGATTCCGGGGGTCCAGAATGCCTGGTACCGCTGCGTCAGCTTGATATCCTCCCTGATATTCACCTTGACGGGCACAAAGTACTTCTTGATGGTCGCCGCTACCGTGGGGTCGGGGTAGGTCAGGGCCTCCAGCTTGGCACAGCCGCTGCAGTTGTCCCTGTGGAAGAACACCATCACGGGCATCTTCTCCGTCTTCGATCGCTCTAACGCCTCTCCAAAGGACGCTTCCCACTGTATAGGCCCGTCGACTTCTGCCATGAAGGCTACCTCCGATGAAGGTGAGAGAATATCCTCTCACACATATACTAGCGAAAAACTTAGGTGATTATCCACTCGGCGTCAACCACCGCGTGGAGGTATGGGTGGTATGGTACAATCCGCCAGAATCGGTCATGCTGCGAAAGCTCAGATAGCCAGCCAGAGGGAGAGATTTCATGGTAGATGTAGGTCAGGAGGCCCCAGACTTCACCCTTCGCAACCACACCGGGGAGAAATTCTCGCTGAGCCGGTTTCGTGGGGAAAAGAACGTGGTGCTCTCCTGGCACGTCCTCTGCTTCACAGGACAGTGAGCGGACCAGCTCGTCGGGTTCCGACGATACTACAGCCGGTTCCAGGAGAGGGATACCGAGGTCATGGCCCTCAGCGTGGACAGCGCTCCAACGCATGGGGCGTTCCAGACCTCACTGGGCGGCATTCCGTATCCCATGCTGGCGGACTTCCATCCAAAGGGCGCGGTTGCCCAGGCCTACGGTATCTGGAACGAGGAGCGAGGCGTCAACAGGCGGGCGGTGTTCATCATCGACAAGGAGGGCATCGTCCGCTTCAAGCAGACCTACGAGAAGGGGATCCCCGACGCCGCGGACATTCTGACGGAGGTGGAGAGGCTGGGGTAGCTATGCTGGATAGCGCGGTCTGGGGAGCACCACCGGGAGCCCCGTGGTGGGGTGAGTCAAAAGGTCCGCCTCCACACCGTAGACCGTGAGGAGGTGCTCCTTGGTGAGCACCTCATGTGCGGTGCCTTCCACCAGAATGCGGCCCTGGTGGACCAGCGCGATGCGGTGGCAGTATTGGGCCGCCAGGGTCAGGTCGTGGATGGCCGCCAGTACGGCGCCCCCACGCTCTCGAAGCAGCCGCACCACCAGATCAAAGACGCCGGTCTGGTAGGCCAGGTCCAGGCTCGCGGTCGGCTCGTCCAGGAGCAGGAGGGGCGTCTCCTGGGCCAGGGCCCGCGCGAGGAGGATCCGCTGGCGTTCTCCACCGGACACCATTCCAATAGGCTGATTCGCCAGGTCCCAGCAGTCGGTCATCTCCATGGCGTGCTGGGTCTTTTTGTAGTCGTCTCGGCTTTCCCATTGGAGTAGGCCCAGGTGAGGGGTGCGCCCCATGAGCGCGATTTCGAGTGCTGTGAAGGTCGGTGGGACCACGGCCGTCTGGGGCACCACGGCCACACGCGTGGCGAGCTGGCGGGGCGAAAGGCCACCGACATCGACGCCGCCGATGGAGATAGTGCCCCCGTGTGGTTGGAGCACACCGCTCACCAGCTTCAGCAGCGTCGATTTGCCGCACCCGTTGGGCCCGACGACTCCCACCAGCTCCCCTTCGCCGACCTCCAGGCTGATGCCTCCCAGGACCGGGTGGCCGTTGTAGCCGAAGGAGACGTCCCTGATCGAGAGTGCGCCCTTGTTTACACCAACCATCAGAATGCTCCTCCCTTCCGCTGGCGAAGCAGGTATAGAAAGAAGGGGGCGCCCACGAAGGCGGTGACCACGCCGACTGGCAGTTCCCCAGGACGGAGCGAGATGCGGGCCACGAGGTCGGCCAGGATGAGGAATCCGGCCCCCATGAGCATGGCCATCGGGACCAGTGAACGATAGTCGTGGCCCCAGAGCAGGCGGACGGCGTGAGGGGCGATGAGCCCCACAAAGCCGATGAGGCCGCTGACCGAGACGGCCGCGGCGGTGGCCAGGGAGGCGGAGGCCACCAGCAGCAACTTGACGCGCTCAACGGGTACGCCCAGCTGGCGGGCCTGCTCCTCGTCCAGCTGCATCACGTTGAGGATCCGGCCATAGGCCAGGGCTACGAGCAGGCTGGGCACCAGGTACGGAAGCAGAAGAGGTATCTGCCGCCAGGAGGCGGAGGCGAAGCTTCCCAGGAGCCACGACAGGACCGGGCGGACATCCTCATTGCTCGTCATCAGCAGGAGGGTTGTGCCCGCTGCGGCTATCGAGGCGATGGCCACGCCCGCCAGGATGAGGGTGGTGGTAGAGGCCACGCCGCCGATGCGGGCCAGCAGGTAGGCCAGGGTGACGGCTGCCAGAGCGGTGACGAAAGCCGCCAAGGGTACCAGGCTGAACG